>NZ_JBXAGC010000002.1:0-162127 GCF_058793725.1 Acidovorax sp. GW835-FHT14B10 | reverse complement strand
GGTGATCGATTACGGCATGGGCAACCTGCGCTCGGTGTCGCAGGCCGTGCAGGCTGCGGCCCACGTTACGGGCTGGAGTGAGATATTTGATCAAATCAGGCGCTGGTGCTTGATGGATAAGTGCTAGCAGCTATGAATATGGACGTAAAAACCGTTGCGGTGATCGATTACGGCATGGGCAACCTGCGCTCGGTGTCGCAGGCCGTGCAGGCTGCGGCCCACGTTACGGGCTGGACGGTCGTGGTCACCTCCCGCCCCGAGGACGTGCGCGCCGCCCAGCGCATCGTGCTGCCAGGGCAGGGCGCCATGCCCGACTGCATGCGCGAACTGCGAGAATCCGGCCTGCAGGAATCGGTGCTCGAAGCTGCGGCCACCAAGCCGATGTTTGGCGTCTGCGTGGGCATGCAGATGCTGCTGGACCACAGCGCCGAGGGCGACACGCCGGGCCTGGGCCTGATCCCCGGCGAAGTGCTCAAGTTCGATCTGGCGGGCAAGACGCAGCCCGACGGCAGCCGCTACAAGGTGCCCCAGATGGGCTGGAACCAGGTGCGGCAAATGCCCCATGCCCACCACGGGGGCGGTGTGCACCCGGTGTGGGCTGGCGTGCCGGACAACAGCTACTTTTACTTCGTGCACAGTTTCTACGCTGTGCCGCAGAATCCTGCCCATTGCGCAGGGCAAACGGACTATGGCGGCTGGTTTGCTGCCGCCATTGCGCGCGACAATATTTTCGCCACGCAGTTCCATCCGGAAAAGAGCGCGGAGCATGGCTTGGCGCTGTACCGCAATTTTCTGCACTGGAATCCCTGATTTCTTAACTTCCACCCGTTCGGGCCGAGCCGTGCTCGCCCTTTACCTCCCGAACTTCACCACCATGCTGCTCATTCCCGCCATCGACCTGAAAGACGGCCACTGCGTTCGCCTCAAGCAAGGCGATATGGACCAATCCACCACCTTCGGTGAAGACCCTGCCGCCATGGCCCGCAAATGGGTGGATGCCGGCGCGCGCCGCCTGCATCTGGTGGACCTGAACGGTGCCTTCGCCGGTGTGCCCAAGAACCACGGCGCGATCAAATCCATCCTCAAGGAGGTGGGCGAAGAAATTCCGGTGCAGCTGGGCGGCGGTATCCGCGACCTGGACACCATCGAGAAATACATCGACGGCGGCCTGCGCTACGTGATCATCGGCACGGCAGCGGTCAAGAACCCCGGTTTCCTGAAAGACGCCTGCAGCGCCTTTGGCGGCCACATCATCGTGGGGCTGGATGCCAAGGACGGCAAGGTGGCCACCGACGGCTGGAGCAAGCTCACCGGCCACGAGGTGGTGGACCTGGCCCGGAAGTTCGAGGACTGGGGTGTCGAATCCATCATCTACACCGACATCGGCCGTGACGGCATGCTCTCGGGCATCAACATCGACGCCACCGTGAAGCTCGCGCAGGCGCTGTCCATCCCCGTGATCGCCTCGGGCGGCCTGTCGAACATGGCCGACATCGAGCAGCTGTGCGCCGTGGAGAGCGAAGGCGTCGAAGGCGTGATCTGCGGCCGCGCCATCTACAGTGGCGACCTCGACTTTGCCGCGGCCCAGGCGCGCGCCGACTCGCTGGGCCATGCCGCCTGACAGCGCGGCGGTGGCTGCGTGGGGTTGCACAGAGCATTTTCAGGGGCAGCCCTGCATCCGCCTGCAGGCACCCCAGGGCGATAGCGCGCTGGTGGCCCTGCATGGCGCCCAGGTGCTCTCGTGGGTGGCCGGCGGGCGCGAGCGCCTGTACCTGAGTCCCCAGGCGGTTTTCGATGGCCAGTCGGCCATCCGTGGCGGCATTCCGCTGTGCTTTCCCCAGTTCAACCAGCGCGGCCCCTTGTCCAAGCATGGCTTTGCGCGCAATCTGGCCTGGCACCGCGTGTTGTCGGGCGGTGATGGCGATGCGCCGTCGGTTGTGTGCCTGGAACTTGCCGACAGCGAGGCCACGCGCGCCTGGTGGCCCGGGCGCTTTGCGGTGCAGCTGACGGTGGCGCTGGGCGCAGGCAGCCTGCGGGTGCAACTGGCGGTGCGCAATACGGGCGATGCGGACGCCGATGCCTGGAATTTCACCACCGCGCTGCACACCTATCTGCGCGTGGAAAATGTCGATCGTGTCCACCTGAGCGGGCTCGATGGCTGCGCGCGCTGGGACGCCGTGGCGGACGCACGCGGCGTGCAGCGGTGCGCGGTGCGCGTGGCGGGTGAATACGACTGTGTCTTTCAGGCGCCAGCCGGGCCCATGCAACTGCGCGACGGCGCCCAATGTCTTCAGATCGCCCAGAGCGCCAGCCTGTCCGACACCGTGGTCTGGAACCCGGGGGCTGGACTCTGCACCCGGCTGGCAGACATGCCGCCCGATGGCTACCGCTCCATGCTGTGCGTGGAAGCGGCCCGGATCGACTCGCCCGTGACCCTGGCACCGCAGGCGCAGTGGCAGGGTTGGCAGGAGCTCCGGGTGCTGCAGGCGTCCTAGTGCGACAGCCTTGTCGCGTGCGCTGCGGGATGTAGACGGGCGTGATCCAGGTGCGCTCGGCAGGCGTGCGCACGGCCAGGGTGCGTTCGCGGAAGGTGGGCGCAGATCCCGATGGTTCCGACGGGATGATGCGGTGGGCGGTTGCGGATATCCTATAAGAGCCTGTTGACGATCTCGCAGGGGATCGCGTTGGAGCGCAATCGGGATGAGTGGATGCTTCGGATGCGCCGCATGGGCTGGTGCCCATGCAAGCAGCCGGGGCGTCCAATCGCCCGATTTCGCTCCAACCCTTCGGGCAGTGGTCTTTGCGGGCGGTCTGCGGTGTTGCGGCGCTTGTGGATAGCTTGGCTATCCACTGCGCACCGCGCCTTGCATCCTATCCCGCAAATGCCGCTGCGCGACCCCAGGGAGATCGTAAACAGGCTCTGAGAACCTGTGCAAAGAGCGGGTCGATCGATTCCCGTCGTTTCATGGAAGTGGTGCTTTAGATGATTCTTGTCACCGGCGGCGCCGGCTTTATTGGCTCTCACACCTGCGTGGCGCTCGCCCAGGCGGGCATTCCCTGTCTGATTCTGGACAACTTTTGCAACAGCCGCCGCTCGGTGCTGGAGCGCCTGGGGCGCATCACGGGTACGCAGCCCCTGTGCATCGAGGGGGATGTGCGCGATGCACAGGGGCTGGCGCGCGTGTTCGCGCAGTATCCCATCGAGGGTGTGATCCACTTTGCCGCGCTCAAGGCCGTGGGGGAGTCGGTGCGCGAGCCGTTGCGTTATTACGACAACAATGTCGCTGGCACGGTGACCTTGCTGCGTGCCATGCAGGCGGCGGGTGTGTACACGCTGGTGTTCTCCTCGTCGGCGACGGTCTATGGTGAGCCTGCGTCGGTGCCGATCCGCGAGGATTTCCCTCTGTCCGCCACCAACCCCTACGGCTGGAGCAAGCTCATGATGGAGCAGGTGCTGGCGGACGTGGACCACGCCGAGCCTGGCCAGTGGCGTATTGCGCGGCTGCGCTATTTCAATCCCGTGGGCGCGCACGAGAGCGGGCTCATCGGCGAAGACCCCCAGGGCGAGCCGGGCAACCTCATGCCCTATGTGGCGCAGGTGGCGGCCGGGCAGCGCGCATCCCTGAGCGTGTATGGCAACGACTACCCCACGCCCGATGGCACGGGCGTGCGCGACTACATCCATGTGTGCGATCTGGCTGAGGGCCATGTGGCCGCCCTGCGTTATCTGCGCGAGCACGCCGGGCTGCTCACCGTGAACCTGGGCACCGGGCAGCCGGTGTCGGTGCTGGAGATGGTGCGCGGCTTCGAGCAGGCCAGCGGCCGTGCCGTGCCCTACCAGGTGGTGGCGCGGCGGCCGGGTGACGTTGCGCAGTGCTGGGCCGACCCGGCGCTGGCCGAGTGGCTCCTGGGCTGGCGTGCCCGCCACGGGGTGGACCGCATGTGCGCCGATGTCTGGCGCTGGCAAAACGGGGTGGCGCGCACGCTGGGGTGAGATCGTCCACTCATTCCGTGAACATGCTGCACGGGTTCCGAGGGCCGCACTGCGCTGGCGGTGCGCCTGCGTGGTATCTTGTTGCCCCCAACCAGCCTTGCCGATAGCGCTTTCATTCCATGCTTGCCAAACGCATCATCCCCTGCCTTGACGTGACCGGTGGTCGTGTCGTCAAGGGCGTCAACTTTGTCGAATTGCGCGATGCGGGCGACCCGGTCGAGATCGCCGCGCGCTACAACGCGCAGGGCGCCGACGAACTCACCTTTCTGGACATCACCGCCACCAGCGACGGGCGCGACCTGATCCTGCACATCATCGAGGCGGTGGCCAGCCAGGTGTTCATTCCGCTCACCGTGGGCGGGGGCGTGCGCACGGTCGAAGACGTGCGCCGCCTGCTCAATGCGGGGGCCGACAAGACCAGCTTCAACTCGGCCGCCATTGCCAACCCCGATGTGATCAGTGCGGCATCGGCCCGCTACGGCGCGCAGTGCATCGTGGTGGCCATCGATGCCAAGCGCCGCTCCGAAGAGGAGGTGCGGCGCCAGGGACCCGATGGTCGGGCCGTGGGCCCCGGCTGGGATGTCTACAGCCATGGCGGGCGCAAGAACACCGGCCTGGATGCCGTGGCCTGGGCGAGCGAGATGGCACGGCGCGGCGCCGGAGAGATCCTGCTGACCAGCATGGACCGCGACGGCACCAAGGCGGGCTTTGATCTGGCACTCACGCGCGCCGTGAGCGACGCTGTCAGCGTGCCCGTGATTGCCTCGGGCGGTGTGGGCAACCTCGATCATCTGGCCGACGGCATCCAGATCGGTGGCGCCGACGCCGTGCTGGCCGCCAGCATCTTCCATTACGGCGAATTCACCGTGTTGCAGGCCAAGCAGCACATGGCCGAGCGCGGGATTCCGGTGCGTCTGTGATCGTCATTTGCTCACTATTTGATGGCTTGTTGCGCTGAATACATCAACGCTAGAACCTCCAAAGACTTCCAGGCCGGGGTGGGCGCACCGCGCCGTCACCCAAATCATCGACAATCGCACCCATGAACTGGCTCAACGAAGTGAAGTGGGATGCGCAGGGCCTGGTGCCCGTGATTGCGCAAGAGCAGGGCACGGGCGACGTGCTGATGTTTGCCTGGATGAACCGCGAGGCGCTGCAAAAAACGGCAGAGCTGGGCCGGGCCGTGTACTTCAGCCGCTCGCGCAAAAAGCTGTGGTTCAAGGGCGAAGAGTCGGGGCATGTGCAGACGGTGCATGAAATCCGCCTCGATTGCGACAACGATGTGGTGCTGCTCAAGATCACCCAACTCGGGCACGAGCCCGGTATTGCCTGCCACACGGGCCGCCACAGCTGCTTTTTCAGCGTGCTCCGGGACGGCGCCTGGCAGGCGGTCGAGCCGGTCTTGAAAGACCCTGAATCCATCTACAGATAACACCCATGAGTTCCAACGATTCCCTGGCCCCGACTTCGCAGGACGCGCTGGCGCGTCTGGCTGCCATCATCGAAAGCCGCAAGCCGTTGAACGGCGGCGACCCGGAAAAGAGCTACGTTTCGCGCCTGCTGCACAAGGGGCCGGATGCGTTCCTGAAGAAGATCGGCGAAGAGGCCACCGAGGTGGTCATGGCGGCCAAGGACGTGGACCATGGCGCCGACAAGGCCAAAATCGTCTATGAAGTGGCCGACCTGTGGTTCCACTCCATGATCGCGCTGGCCCACTATGGCCTCACGCCCGCCGATGTGCTGGCCGAACTGGAGCGCCGCGAGGGCACCAGTGGCATCGAGGAAAAAGCCCTGCGCAAGGCGGTTGCGCGTGCTGCCCAGGAACCATCGCCATGAACGACATCATCGATGTGCAGACCAATGACGAGAAGGCCGAGGGCCTCAAGGCCTGGGGCTGGGTCAGCTATGTGCTGCACCTGATCGTGGCGGTGGGGGCGGTCATTCCGGGGGCGCAGCCGGGCGCTGCGCTGCTCATCATCGCGCTGGTCATCGATCTGGTGAAACAGGGCGAGGGCGCGGGCACCTGGCAGGCCAGCCACTTTGCCTGGCGCATCCGCACGGTGCTCTGGGCGGGGGTGCTGTACATCAGCACAGCGCCGCTGTGGCTGCTGTTTTTCTTTCCCGGCTGGGTGGCCTGGGGCCTGATCTCCATCTGGTTCCTTTACCGCATCGTGCGCGGCATGGTCACCATGAACAAGAGCCAGGCCATCGATGCCTGAGCGCGGCACGCTGACCCCCATCAATCTGGCGCTGCAGGGTGGCGGCTCGCATGGCGCGCTGACCTGGGGCGTGCTGGATGCGCTGCTCGAAGACGGGCGCCTGCTGATCGATGGCATCAGCGGCACCAGCGCCGGAGCCATGAACGCCGTGGCGGTGGCGCATGGTTTTGCGCAGGCGGCCCAGCAGCACAAAGACCCGCAGGAAGCCCATGCCGCCGGCTGCGGGCTGGCCCGCGCGGTGCTGGCGCGGCTGTGGGAAGGCGTCGGGACGCTGGGCAGCCTCATGTGGGGCACGCCGCTGGCAGCCGCCAACCCGCTGCTGGGCATGATGAACCGCTGGTTGTCGCCCTACCAGACCAATCCCCTGGACATCAATCCGCTGCGCCGGCTGCTGGAGCGCGAGGTGGATTTCGACCTGCTGTGCGCCGCCAAGGGCGCCTCCGACCCCAAGGTGTTTGTGTGCGCCACCAATGTACGCACCGGGCGCGGCGAAATCTTCTCGGGCGCGCGGCTCAGCGCCGACGCAGTGATGGCGTCGGCCTGCCTGCCGCTGTTGTTCAAGGCCGTGGAGATCGACGGCGAACGCTACTGGGACGGGGGTTATTCCGGCAATCCCGCGCTGCACCCGCTGATCTACCAGACCGACGCCTCCGACATCCTGCTGGTGCAGATCAATCCGACCGAGCACCATGCGCTGCCCGACACGGCCCCCGAAATCCTCGAACGCATGAACGAGGTCACCTTCAATGCCAGCCTGCTGGCCGAACTCCGGGCCATCGAGTTCGTGCGGCGCCTGCTGGCCGAGGGCAAGCTGGATGCGCGCCGCTACAAGAATGTGCGCATGCACCGCATTGACGGCGGGGCGGTACTGGCTCCATTTGGCGCTGACAGCAAGGCGCGCGCGGACATGGCCTTTGTGCGCAAGCTGTTCGCGCTGGGGCGCACGGCAGGCCAGGACTGGCTGCGGGCGCACCACCGCGATGTGGGGGTGCGCCCTTCCCTCAACATCGCCGACAATGTGTAACTGTTTGTGTTCCTTTGGGCGCTGAGCCAGCCTTCTTTTTTCACCATGCACGATCCAAACTGCCTTTTCTGCAAAATCATCGCAGGCCAGATTCCTTCGAAGAAGGTCCATGAAGACGAGGAAATCTTTGCCTTCCATGACATCCACCCCTGGGCGCCGGTGCACTTTTTGATGGTGCCCAAGCTGCACATCCCCTCGATGGCCCAGGTCACGCCCGAGCATGCCGGCCTGCTGGGCCGCATGCTGGCGCTGGCGCCGCGCCTGGCCCTGGAGCAGGGCTGCAATCCGTATCCGGAGGGTGGTTTTCGCATCGTGGCGAACACGGGGCTTGAAGGCGGGCAGGAGATCCACCATCTGCACATGCATGTGATCGGTGGTCCGCGCCCCTGGCTCAAGGGTTGAATGCCTTTGTCCCTGGGGGCTGTACAGGCGCTTTGAACTCCTGTCGCGGCCCCCGTCTAAAATGATTCCAATTCGTTAGGAGATATTCCATGGGTTCTTTTTCCATCTGGCACTGGCTGATCGTGCTGCTGATCGTTGTGATGGTGTTTGGCACCAAGAAACTCAAGAACATGGGTTCTGACCTGGGAGGCGCCGTCAAGGGCTTCAAGGACGGCATGAAGGATGGCTCCTCGTCCGACACCAACGCTGCCACGCCACCCGCCGGTCAGGTGGCCAACCAGGCCACCGCCGACAAGACCACCATCGATGTCGAAGCCAAGCAAAAGAGCTGAGCTCGGCTGCTGGTGCTTCCATGATTGATATTGGCCTGTCCAAGATGGCGCTGATCGGCGTGGTGGCACTCATTGTCATCGGACCCGAGAAGCTGCCGCGCGTTGCCCGCACGGTGGGCGCCTTGCTGGGCAAGGCGCAGCGCTACGTGGCGGACGTGAAGTCCGAGGTGAACCGGTCCATGGAGCTCGACGAGCTCAAGAAGATGAAGGACACGGTCGAAAACGCGGCGCGCGATGTGGAGCAATCCATCCAGACCAGCGCCAGCGAATTCGAAAAGGACCTGGCCCAAGCCAGCGGTACGGCCAGTGCCGACCTGCATGACCCGCTCGCCGTGGTGCCCGCCTACAGGCACCCGGGCAAGAACTGGCGCCTGAAAAAGGGCGCCATGCCCCAGTGGTACAAGGCACGCAGTGGCGTGCGTACCAAGGCCCTGTCGGGCGCGGCGCGCGTTGCGCGCTACCGGCCACAGAAATTCCATTGATGCTGCACCCTGCCGCGCAGCGGGGGCGTTGCTGACGCCCGCGAAATTCCAACATGTCCGAAACCCCCTCCCAAGACGAACTGGCCGGCACCGAGCAGCCGTTTGTGCAGCACCTCATGGAGCTGCGCGACCGCCTGGTCAAGGCCATCATCGCCATCGGTGTGGCGGCAGCGCTGCTGTTCTTCTTTCCTGGTCCTGGCGCGCTGTACGACTTTCTGGCGGCGCCACTGGTGGCCCATCTGCCCAAGGGGGCCACGCTGATCGCCACTTCGGTGATCTCGCCTTTCATGGTGCCGCTCAAGATATTGCTCATGTCGGCATTTCTGCTGGCCTTGCCTGTCGTGCTGTGGCAACTGTGGGCGTTTGTGGCGCCTGGCCTTTATTCGCACGAAAAGAAGCTGGTGCTGCCCCTGGTGGTGTCGAGCACCGTGTTGTTTTTCATCGGGGTGGCTTTTTGCTACTTCTTCGTCTTCGGGCAGGTGTTCAGCTTTATCCAGGGCTTCGCGCCCAAGAGCATCACGGCGGCGCCAGACATCGAGGCCTACCTCGGCTTCGTGCTGACCATGTTCCTGGCGTTCGGCATGGCCTTTGAGGTGCCCATCGCGGTGGTGGTGCTGGCCCGCATGAACATTGTGAGTGTGGAAAAGCTCAAGAGCTTTCGGGGTTATTTCATCGTGATCGCTTTCATCATCGCGGCCGTGGTCACGCCTCCGGATGTGGTGTCCCAGCTGGCATTGGCCATTCCGATGTGCCTGCTCTACGAAGTAGGTATCTGGGCGGCCCAGATCTTCATCAAGCACACCAAGGCACCCGAAGACACCGAAGAGGCGGCATCCTCCTCGTCCTGAGGGCCGCACAATCGGATGCCGCTGCTGGTCTGAAGCAAAAATAGCTTCCAACGCTTGCCCATCAAGCGTTGGAAGCTATTTTTTTGGAGCATCGGAGCGTGTGCGGCAGCGCCAATGCACCGATGGCCAGCACGGCGCCAGCGCTTTCAACAGCGCCTTGTCAGCGCTTCACGGCACGCTGCGGCCGGGGACGAACGCCGGGGGTGACCTTCAGATCGACCATGGCATCGCCGCGCTGCACGGCGAAGGGTGTGGCGGTGCCGGGCTTGAGGGCCGCCACGGCCGTGAGCAATTCGGAGACGTTGGTAACGGCCTTGCCATCGACGCGCACGATCACGTCACCGGGCCGCAGGCCGGCCTGGGCGGCGGGGCCGTCCTGCAGCACGCCGGTGATGATCACGCCCTCGGTGGCTTTCACGCCAAAGGTTTCGGCCAGTTCGGGCGAGAGTTCATTGGGCTCCACGCCAATCCAGCCCCGGGTCACCTGACCGTCTTTCACAATGCCATCGAGCACCAGCCGGGCGGTGGACACGGGAATGGCAAAGCCGATGCCCATGCTGCCACCAGAGCGCGAATAGATGGCTGTGTTGATGCCCAGCAGGTTGCCGTTGACATCCACCAGCGCACCCCCCGAGTTGCCGGGGTTGATGGCCGCGTCGGTCTGGATGAAATTTTCGAAGGTGTTGATGCCCAGCTGGCTGCGGCCCAGCGCGCTGATGATGCCGCTGGTCACCGTCTGGCCCACGCCGAAGGGATTGCCGATGGCCAGCACCCGGTCACCCACGGCGACCTGGTCGGAGTTGCCCAGCACGATGACGGGCAGCTTGTCGAGTTCCACCTTGAGAATGGCCAGATCGGTGTCGGGGTCGGTGCCGATCACGGTGGCCCGGGCACGGCGGCTGTCGGTGAGCGTGACCTCGATCTCGTCGGCGCCCTCGACCACATGGTTGTTGGTGAGAATGTAGCCGTCGGGGCTGATGATCACACCGCTGCCCAGTCCGGTCTGGGACTGGCTGCCCTGGTCGCCAAAGAAGAACTGGAACCATGGATCGTTGCTGCGCGGGTGCCGCACTTCCTTGCTGGTGTTGATGCTGACCACGGCAGGCGCTGCTTTGCGGGCGGCGCTGCTGAGACTTCCCGGTTCCACTTGCACGGAATTCGTGGCGGGCGCTTCGATCAGCGCAATGCCTGCACCCGATCGCGTGGTGCCTCGGTCCAGCCAGTCCGGCTGCAGGGTGGCGACAACAAAGTAGGCGGCAACGAGCACCGTCACGGACTGGGAAAAGAGGAGCCAAATGCGCTTCATGGTGTTTTGAGGGACTCTGGAGTGGATACCGGGAAAGCCGTGTCCACCGCTGTTGGCGGAATGTTGGTGATTGTCGCTGAATGGTCGGTTTTCCGTTCACAACCGTCTCCCGTGATGAGGGCGGCCACCCGCGTTGCGAGCGGGGTGGCCGTGAAATTATTTTCACCTGTGTCGCAGGTTTCGTCATTTGGCGCATGGTGTAAACCCTCTGGCACCAGCGGTGGTCGTGCAGACAATGAAATTGCAACAGTAGATTGCATCAACATCACGGAGACATTCATTCATGACGCATAGCAACACCCCGCGCCGTCGCAACCTGCTCAAGGGCGCCGCCGTCGCAGCAGGCGCCTTGAGCGCCCCCATGGTCGCCACTGCGCAGACCACCAGTCTGCGTTTTCAGAGCACCTGGCCTGCCAAAGACATCTTTCACGAGTACGCGCAGGACTTCGCGAAGAAAGTGAATGACATGGCCAGCGGCCGCCTCAAGATCGAGGTGCTGCCGGCCGGTGCGGTGGTGCCTGCGTTCCAGTTGCTCGAAGCCGTGGGCAAGGGCACGCTCGATGGGGGCCATGGCGTGGTGGCCTACCACTATGGCAAGAACTCTGCACTGGCGCTGTGGGGCTCGGGCCCTGCGTTTGGCATGGACCCCAACATGGTGCTGGCCTGGCACAACTATGGCGGCGGCAAGGCGCTGCTCGATGAAATCTACAAAAGCCTGAAGCTGGACGTGGCGTCCTACCTGTACGGCCCCATGCCCTCGCAGCCGCTAGGCTGGTTCAAGAAGCCGATTGCCAAGGCCGAGGACATGAAGGGCGTGAAGTTCCGCACCGTGGGTCTGGCGGTGGACATGTACACCGAAATGGGCGCTGCGGTGAACCCGTTGCCCGGCGGCGAAATTGTGCCGGCGCTGGACCGCGGGCTGATCGATGGAGCCGAGTTCAACAATGCTTCGTCCGACCGCGTGCTGGGTTTCTCCGATGTGGTCAAGAACTGCATGCTGCAAAGCTTCCACCAGAGTGGCGAGCAGTTTGAAATCCTGTTCAACAAGGGCAAGCTCAATGCATTGCCCGCAGAACTCAAGGCCATCGTTGACTATGCCGTGCAGGCCGCCAGCGCCGACATGAGCTGGAAGGCCGTCGAGCGCAATTCCAGGGACTACGAGGAGCTCAAGAAGCAGGGTGTCAAGTTCTACAAGACCCCCGATGCCATCCTGCGCGCCCAGCTGGCCGCGTGGGACAAGATCATCGCCAAGAAGAGCGACGAGAACCCGCTGTTCAAGAAGGTTCTGGCCTCGCAAAAGGTCTTTGCCCAGCGTGCCGGCCAGTGGCAGGGCGACTACATGGTCGATTTCAAGATGGCCTACAACCATTACTTCGGCAAAGGGGCCAAGAAGGGTTGATTCACGCGAGGGAAGCAAGGGCGCCTGCAGGCAATGGCCTCAAGGCGCCCTTTTTGTGTTTCGAGTTAGGTAAGCCATGCAAAAACTATTACTCACCGTTGACCGGCTTTCGACCTGGTTCGGCAAGGCCTGTGCCTGGAGCGTGGTCGGTCTCACGCTGCTGATCTCCTGGGAGGTTTTCTCCCGTTATGTACTCAACAAGCCGCATGCCTGGGTGCTGGATGCCCAGATCATGATGTATGGCCTGCTGTTCATGACCGCCGGGGCGTACACGCTGGCCAAAAGCGGCCATGTGCGCGGCGACGTGCTCTATGGTTTTTTTGCACCGCGCACGCAGGCCTGGATTGACCTGATCCTCTACATCCTTTTCTTCCTGCCGGGCATCATCGCGCTGACCTATGCGGGCTGGTTCTTTTTCCAGGACTCGCTGGCCATGCGTGAGCAGACCTTCAATGCCGACCCGCTGCCGGTGTATCCCTTCAAGTTTGTCGTGCCGCTCGCGGGTTTTTTTTTGCTGCTGCAGGGCATCGTGGAAATCATTCGTTGCGTGATCTGCATCCGCACCGGCCAATGGCCCCGGCGTGAAGACGACGTCGAGGAAGTGGACGTGGACAAGCTCAAGCAGATGGTGCATGTCAAGGACGCGGATATCGAAGCGCTGGACCGCCTGGTCGTGCAGAAAGGTGGCCGGCAATGAAGATCCGCAAGGAACTGTATTTCGGTTTTACGCTGATGGCGCTGATCATCCTCGCGGCCCTCGTGATGGTGTTCAGCGTGGACCGGATGACCAACGGCCACTATGGCCTGCTGATGCTGTCGCTGGTGGTCGTGGCCATCATGCTGGGTTTTCCGACGGCCTTCACCCTCATGGGCATGGGCATGGTGTTCGCCTTCTTTGCCTACCACTCGGGGGACCAGACGGCGGCCGGGGCACTCCAGCAGACGCTGGATCTCATGGTGCAGCGCGCGTTCTCGGTCATGGGCAACGACGTGCTGATCTCGATCCCGCTGTTCGTGTTCATGGGCTACCTCGTCGAGCGCGCCAACCTGATCGAAAAGCTGTTCCACAGCCTGCACCTGGCGCTGGCACGCCTGCCCGGCTCGCTGGGTGTGGCCACGCTGGTCACCTGCGCGGTGTTTGCCACCGCCACCGGCATCGTCGGTGCCGTGGTCACGCTGATGGGGCTGCTGGCCTTGCCGCAGATGCTGCGGGCCGGTTATGACGTGCGCTTGTCCGCGGGTGTCATCACGGCAGGTGGTTGCCTGGGCATCCTGATCCCGCCCTCGGTGCTGCTCATCGTGTATGGCGCGACGGCCGGCGTATCGGTGGTGCAGCTGTATGCGGGGGCGTTTTTCCCCGGCCTCATGCTGGCGGGTCTGTACATCGTGTACGTGGTCCTCGTGGCCAAGCTCAAGCCCGACTGGGCGCCGCCGCTCACGGCCGCGCAGCGCGCCGTTCCGCTGCCCGCCGGCCTCAAGGCCATCGGTGCCACTCCCGAGGGCTGGGCCCTGGGCAGCCTGGTCAATGCCTTGAAGGGTCGGCGCAACCAGAGCGTCTCCGGCCGCTACCTGCTTGGCCAGCTCAGCATTGCGCTGCTGCCGGCAATCCTGTTTGCCGTGGTGGCCGTGGCCAGCTACCAGAGCGCCACGCGCGTCATGGTGGAAGAGTCGTACACCGAGCTGCAGGCCATGGGTGCGGGCTCGAACGAAGACACTTCTTCGGGCGGCGGCCTGGCCGAACCCGAGGACTCGGGCCTGGCCGAGCCACCCAGTGCCGACGCGGCGACCGAACCACCGGGCGCAGGTGCCGTGGCAGAGCCACCGGGGGCAGAGTCCGCCGCCGGCGCCGTAGCCGAGCCTCCCGCTGCCGCAGGTGGCACAGGCCCGGGCGAGCCCACAGCCACCACCAAGCCTGCGTCCACCAGCTTCTGGGTCGGTCTCGGTGTCGGAGCCCTGGTGTTGGCGGTGTTCTATGCCATCTTGAGCTATGCCAGGCTGGAAGTCTTCAAGATGCTGCTGGCGAGTTTTTTCCCGCTGCTGGTGCTGATCCTGGCGGTACTGGGCTCCATCGTGTTTGGCCTGGCCACTCCGACCGAGGCTGCGGCCGTGGGCGCGTTTGGCGGCTTTGTGCTGGCAGCTGCCTACCGGCAGCTCACCTTTGGCGTGGTCAAGGAGTCGGTGTTTCTCACCGCCAAGACCAGCGCCATGGTGTGCTGGCTGTTCGTGGGTTCCGCCATCTTCTCGGCGGCCTTTGCGCTGCTGGGCGGGCAGGAGCTGGTCGAGCAGTGGGTGTTGGGCATGAACCTCACCAAGATCCAGTTCCTGGTGCTGTCGCAGGTGATCATCTTCATCCTGGGCTGGCCGCTGGAGTGGACCGAGATCATCGTGATCTTCATGCCCATCTTCATCCCGCTGCTCGACAACTTCGGTGTGGACCCGCTGTTCTTTGGCCTGCTGGTGGCACTGAACCTGCAAACCGCCTTCCTGAGCCCTCCCGTGGCCATGAGCGCGTTCTATCTGAAAGGCGTGGCGCCCAAACATGTCACGCTCAACCAGATCTTTGCGGGCATGTTGCCGTTCATGGGCATCCAGGTGCTGGCCATTGTCCTGCTGTACATGTTCCCCGGCATCGGCCTGTGGCTGCCCCAGGTGCTTTACAAGTGAGGACGTGAAGAGTTCGCACCGCGCAATGGTCTGCCGGGGCCGAATGCGGACAAGGCGCTCCAGCGGCGCCTTGTTCCGTTGGGCGGCGGTGACAATACCGCCATGAGCATTTCCCGCACCACACTCGTGCAGGCATTTGACAGCCTGCTGCAACCCGAGCGTTTCAAGGATTACGGCCCCAATGGCCTGCAGGTCGAGGGCAAGGCCGACATTGCCTGCATCGTGAGCGGCGTGACGGCCAGCCGGGCGCTGATCGAAGCCGCCATTGCGCACCGGGCCGACGCCATTTTTGTGCACCACGGCCTGTTCTGGCGCGGACAGGATGGCCGCATTACTGGCTGGATGCGCGAACGCCTGCGCCTGCTGCTGGCGCATGACATCAATCTGTTTGCCTACCACCTGCCGCTCGATGCGCACCCCGAAGTGGGCAACAACGCGCAGCTGGGGCGGGTGCTGGGCTGGACGGCCGACCAGCGCTTTGGCGAGCAGGACCTGGGCTTTGCCGGACCGGCTGCGCTGGATGGCGCGCAGGCGCTGGCGGACCATGTGGCCCGGACGCTGGGCCGCCCCGTGACGCTGGTGCAGCCCGTGGCGCGGCGCATTCGGCGCGTGGCCTGGTGCACGGGCGGGGCGCAGGGCTATTTCGAATCGGCCATTGCCGCAGGGGCCGATGCCTTCATCACCGGCGAAATCTCGGAGCCCCAGGCCCACCTGGCGCGGGAAACGGGTGTGGCCTTCATTGCCGCCGGCCACCATGCCACCGAGCGTTATGGTGCCCCCGCCGCTGCCGCGCTGGTGGCGCAGCAGTTGGGGGTGGCGCACCATTTCATCGAGATTGACAATCCGGCGTGAGCGGAGTGTGGTGCTTCATGCATTCATGCTATTTATTTGATAGCTTCTGGCGCTTTATTTAAGGTTGCTAGCGGCTGATTTGGCCCAAACTTTCATCATGCAAACCATTGCCATCACCCAGGGTGACCCGGCCGGTATCGGCCCCGAAATCGTTGCCAAGGCCTTTCGTGACGCTCCCGACGTGCTGCGCGGCTGCTTTGCGGTGGGCGATCTGGCGACCCTGCGCCGCGCTGCGCAGTGCATCGTGCGCCCCGGCGTACCGGAGTTGCCAGTAGCGCTGATCGCATCGCCCGATGACGCCTGGCAGGCACCCTCGCGCTGCATGCCGGTGCTGCAACTGCCTGGCTTGCCCGGCCACGTGCCGTGGGGCCAGGTGAGTGCCGCGGCCGGCCGTGCTGCCGCCGACTGCGTGGTGTGGGCCGCGCGAGCCGCCCTGCAGGGCCGCATTGCGGCCCTGGTGACGGCGCCGTTGCACAAGGAGGCGCTGTCTGCCGCGGGTGTGGCCTTTCCCGGCCATACCGAGTTGCTGCAGGCCGAGGCGGCGGCCCATCAGGGCGTGCCGCTGGCTGCCATGCCAGTGCGCATGATGCTGGCCAGTGACGAACTGCGCACGGTGCTGGTCAGCATCCACCTGTCGCTGCGCGACGCCATTGCGGCCGTGACGCGGGAAAACATCTTGCAGACCCTGCAGATCACCCATGCCGCGTTGCTGCGAAGCCTGGGGCGGGCGCCGCGCATGGCGGTGGCGGGCCTCAATCCGCACGCCGGCGAAGGGGGCTTGTTCGGGCGCGAGGAAATCAACAGCATCGCGCCCGCCGTCGCCGATGCGCGTGCGCTGGGCATGGATGTGCATGGCCCGTTGGCGCCCGACACGGTGTTCATGCGCGCGCGCCACACGCCGCAGCATGCCGGAGAGTTCGATGTGGTGCTGGCCATGTACCACGATCAGGGCTTGATCCCCGTGAAATACCTGGGGGTGGACAAGGGGGTGAACGTGACGTTGGGCCTGCCGCTGGTGCGCACCAGTCCAGACCACGGCACCGCTTTCGACATTGCCGGCCAGGGCATTGCCGATGCTGCAAGCCTGGTGGAAGCGGTGCGGGTTGCACGCCAGATGGTCCAATAAAAACAAACGCCCTCAGCAGGTGCCGAGGGCGCTGGCAAGGGTGGCGCGGCAAGGGTGCCGCGTGTCTATGAAAACGCGTTTTAGCGCTTGAGGCTGTCGCGGATTTCGCGCAACAGAACGATGTCTTCGGCGGGTGCCGCAGGGGCTTCCGGCGCTGCGGGCGCTTCGCGCTTGAGGCGGTTGATCTGTTTGACCATGATGAAGATGATGAACGCAAGAATCAGGAAATTCACCGCCACGGTGATGAAGTTGCCGTAAGCGAATACCGGGACGCCGGCCTTCTTGATGGCATCCAGCGTCTGCGCCGTGCCTGCCGGCACCTCGCCCAGCGCGATGAACATGTTGGAAAAATCGAGCTTGCCAAACACCATGCCCACCAAGGGCAGGATCAGGTCGGAAACCACCGAATCGACAATCTTGCCGAAAGCGCCACCGATGATCACACCGACGGCCAGGTCGATCACGTTGCCCTTGATCGCAAACTCGCGGAACTCTTGCATCATGCCCATGGTTATTTCTCGATTAATTGCGGATGCGCAAGTATTGCTCAGTTTACAGGTCTGTCAACGCGGGCCTGCGCATTGAATTACCCATTTTCACTCCGCTACAATTCGAGGTTGACCCCAATCTAGCGATGTTCATCGAGGATCCCCATGAGTGACACTCCAATCGACTCCAGCAAGCGGACGTGGATCATCACGTCTGCCTGCGCTGGTGCGGTGGGCGGCGTGGCAGCTGCCGTACCTTTCGTGAGTTCTTTCCAGCCCTCCGAGCGAGCCAAGGCCGCAGGTGCCGCCGTCGAGGTGGACATCTCCGCCCTCAAGCCCGGAGAAAAAATGACCGTGGAGTGGCGCGGCAAACCGGTGTGGATCCTGAAGCGCACACCCGAGCAGCTGGAATCCCTGGCGCAAACCGAGCCCCAGGTGGCCGATCCAAAATCTGATCGCAAGGCCTACCCTATTCCTGAGTACGCCAAGAATCAGCACCGCTCGATCAAGCCCGAAGTGTTTGTCGGCGTGGGCATATGCACCCACCTGGGTTGCTCGCCAGGTGACAGGTTCCAGACCGGTCCTCAGCCGTCACTGCCCGATGACTGGCATGGTGGCTTTCTGTGTGCTTGCCATGGCTCCACGTTTGACGTGGCCGGTCGGGTGTTCAAGAACAAGCCCGCACCTGACAACCTCGAGGTGCCGCCGCACATGTATCTCTCCGATACACGTCTGATCATCGGCGAAGACAAGAAGGCCTGAAGGAGCACTACATGGCCCACGAATTCAAAGAAATCTCCCCCAACGCTTCGGCCGGTGCCAAGGTCACCAACTGGTTCGAAAACCGTTTTCCAACGGCGTTCGATGCCTACCGCGTGCACATGTCGGAGTACTACGCTCCGAAGAACTTCAACTTCTGGTACGTCTTTGGCTCGCTGGCACTGGTAGTGCTGGTGATCCAGATCGTCACCGGGATCTTCCTGGTGATGCACTACAAGCCAGATGCGGCGCTGGCGTTTGCATCGGTCGAGTACATCATGCGTGATGTGCCCTGGGGCTGGCTGATCCGCTACATGCACTCTACGGGGGCCTCGGCGTTCTTCATCGTCGTCTACCTGCACATGTTCCGTGGCCTGATCTATGGCAGCTACCGCAAACCGCGTGAACTGGTCTGGATCTTTGGCTGCGCGATTTTCCTGGCGCTCATGGCTGAAGCCTTCATGGGTTACCTGCTGCCCTGGGGTCAGATGTCGTACTGGGGTGCGCAGGTGATCGTCAACCTGTTTGCCGCCATTCCTTTCGTCGGTCCTGACCTGGCACTGCTGATTCGTGGCGACTACGTGGTCGGCGATGCGACGCTCAACCGCTTCTTCAGCTTCCACGTGATTGCTGTGCCGCTGGTGCTGCTGGGCCTGGTGGTCGCCCACTTGCTGGCCTTGCACGATGTGGGGTCCAACAACCCCGACGGTGTGGAAATCAAGGCGCCCAACGCGCCCAAGGATGCCAAGGGCAAACCGCTCGACGGCGTGCCGTTCCATCCCTACTACACGGTGCATGACATCTTCGCGCTGAGCATGTTCCTCATGGCTTTCACGGCAGTGGTGTTTTTTGCACCCGAGTTCGGAGGCTATTTCCTGGAGTACAACAATTTCATCCCGGCAGATCCGTTGGTGACGCCGCTGCACATTGCACCTGTCTGGTACTTCACGCCGTTCTACTCCATGCTGCGTGCCATCACCAGCGAGATGATGTACGCGCTGATCGCCTGCGTGCTGGCGGGCGCTTTCCTCGGCGTGGTCAAGGCCCGGCTGCCTGGGTTCCTCAAGGGTGGCATTGCGATTGCAGCCGTGATTGCGGTTCTGCTCATGCTGGCGATCGATGCCAAGTTCTGGGGCGTGGTGGTGATGGGGGGAGCCGTGATCATCCTGTTCTTCCTGCCATGGTTGGACGCCTGTGAGGTGAAATCCATCCGCTATCGTCCCAACTGGCACAAGTATCTGTATGCCGTCTTCGTGATCAACTTCCTGATTCTGGGTTACCTGGGCGTGCAGCCACCATCGCCCGTGGGTGAGCGCGTTTCGCAGGTGGGCACGTTGTTCTATTTCGGTTTCTTCCTGCTGATGCCCTGGTGGAGCCGTATCGGTGCAACCAAGCCAGTGCCTGACCGTGTCAACTTCACCGCGCATTGAGCCCTGGAGATAACAACAATGAAGAAACTCATCCTCACGCTGGTTGCTGCACTGGGCTTGGCAGCCGGTGCTGCGCATGCCGCCGGTGGCAGCACCATTGCCTGGGACAAGGCCCCCAACAAGACCAACGACCTGGCTTCGCTGCAAAATGGCGCCAAGGTGTTTGTGAACTATTGCCTGAGCTGCCACTCGGCCGCGTTCATGCGGTTCAACCGCCTGCGCGACATTGGTCTGACCGATCAGCAGATCAAAGACAACCTTCTGTTCACCACGGAGAAGGTGGGTGAAACCATGAAGGCATCCATCGATCCCAGGCAGGCCAAGGAATGGTTCGGTGCCAACCCACCTGACTTGACGGTCATCGCACGCTCGCGTGCGGGCCACGGCGGCACGGGGGCGGACTACCTTTACACGTTCCTGCGCACGTTCTATCGTGATGAAGCCAAGGCTACCGGCTGGAACAATTTGCTATTCCAGAATGTGGGCATGCCCCATGTGCTCTGGGAGTTGCAAGGCGACCGCCGTCCGGTGTTCGAGGCGCATGAAAGCCACGGACAAACGACCCAGGTTTTCAAGGGCTGGGAGCAAGTCACCCCTGGTACCATGACGCCCCTGCAGTATGACCAGACCATTGGCGACCTTGTGAACTACCTGCAGTGGATGGGCGAGCCTGCACAAAACACCCGCGTGCGGGTGGGTGTGTGGGTACTGATTTTCCTGGGTCTCTTCACGGTCATCGCCTGGAGGCTGAACGCAGCCTTCTGGAAAGACGTCAAGTAAACCTTGGATCCGCTGACCGCGCGCCCGCTGGCGCGGCGGGACTTTACAGAGTGGGCGCTTTTTGCGTCCCACTCTTTTGATTTTTAGGAGCCTCCCACCATGATGGTGCTTTATTCGGGTACGACCTGTCCCTTCTCCCACCGCTGCCGCTTTGTCCTGTTTGAAAAAGGCATGGATTTCGAGATCCGCGATGTGGACCTGTACAACAAGCCCGAAGACATCAGCGTGATGAATCCCTATGGTCAGGTGCCGATTCTGGTGGAGCGTGACCTGATCCTGTACGAGTCGAACATCATCAACGAGTACATCGACGAGCGGTTTCCCCATCCTCAGCTGATGCCGGGTGACCCTGTGGACCGTGCCCGCGTGCGCCTGTTCCTGCTCAACTTCGAGAAGGAATTGTTCGTGCATGTGAACATCCTGGAGTCGCGCGCCACCAAGGGCAACGAAAAGGCGCTGGAAAAGGCCCGCGCCCACATCCGTGACCGCCTGACGCAGCTGGCCCCCGTGTTCCTCAAGAACAAATACATGCTGGGTGACAACTTTTCGATGCTCGATGTCGCCATTGCTCCCCTGCTGTGGCGCCTCGATTACTACGGTATTGATCTCAGCAAGAACGCGGCGCCATTGCTCAAATATGCAGAGCGGATTTTCTCGCGTCCTGCCTACATTGAGGCGCTCACACCATCTGAGAAGGTGATGCGCAAGTAAGCCCATCTGCTTGTACCGATACTTGCCCCGTAGCGACACCATGAATGCCCAGGATTCCACCTCCACACGCCCTTACCTGATCAGGGCTCTTTATGAGTGGTGCACCGACAACGGGTTCACACCCTACGTGGCGGTGCGTGTGGATGGGTCCGTTCAGGTGCCGCGTGAATATGTGAAAGATGGCGAAATCGTCCTGAACATCAGTTATGACGCAACGAGCTCCTTGCAGCTGGGCAACGACTTCATTGAATTCAAGGCACGCTTTGGCGGCAAGCCGCGTGAGATCCTGGTGCCCGTGGGGCGGGTGATTGCCATTTATGCACGTGAGAACGGGCAAGGCATGGCATTTCCTGCACCGGTGGACGTGGATGCTGCCGTACTCGACGGAGGCCTCGTGCCAGCTGCTGTGCCCCCGCCAGTGCCGGTCGAGGATGCCGAAGACCGTGTGGTGCAACTGGTGCCCAGCGATGGCATGCCCGCCGAAGAGGGGGGCGACGATCCCCGTCCCCCGCGCACCTCGGGCAGTGGTGTGCGCCCCTCTCTCAAGCGCATCAAATAGCCACCGCACGCCGCAAAAGACACGGTCTTTGCAGGATAAAATGCAGCCTTCGCCGATTTAGCTCAGTTGGTAGAGCAACCGCCTTGTAAGCGGTAGGTCGTCAGTTCGATTCCGACAATCGGCACCATTTTTCGCGGAAACGCCCGGGCCTACACCTCTATCAGAGAGGCTGATCAGGCCTGAATCTTGAGGCGAATGGAGTCCACCTCCCACCCCCGGCTGCGCAAGTGCGCCAGCAACGCTGGTAGCAACTGGCGTATTTTTGCCGCCGCAGCGTTGCTTTTCACCAGCAGACACCAGTTGCCTCCATCGATGGGGCCTGCTTGCACCGTCGAGCGCAGGGCTGAAGGGATCAGCCGTTCAATCGCCTGAAGCCGTTCACTGGAATCCCGTGTGAGCGCCGCCAGTTTGGCCAGCGTCGGAGAGTCCTCGCTGGCTTGTTGCAGTGTGATGGCGTAGTGGCGGCGATTCATGGGAGTAGTGTGAGGGAGCCGGACAGAGCGGGACGGCGTTGGATTATCGCGGACGCCTGGTGCGCGCGTTGTCGTTTCCCCCGTTGCCCTGCTGGTGGTGGGAATCGGGGCGTCTTTTCAGGTGCGTCGGGAATTTCCGATGTGGGGGCAATGAATCCCTGCGCCCCGGTTGCAGGTGCCCACGCAGTGCCTTCTGCTGCGGTACCGGGAGCCTTGGCACCAGGCAGGTAAAATCATCGGTCCGGAGTTTGTTGCCTGGCATTGCAGTGCTTGCAATCGGGGGCAGCTGACCCACCTGAAATCAATTCATCTTAGGGGTTTCGGTCGTCTCACATGCTTTTCGGCGCATGTCAGGCGGTCCTGTTCGCATGGCCACCAACTTCCTTACCAAATTATTCGGCAGCCGCAATGACCGGCTCCTCAAGCAATATCGCAAAACGGTTGCCCGCATCAATGCGATGGAGCCCGACTATGAGAAGCTGACCGATGACGCGCTGCGCGCCAAGACGCTGGAGTTCAAGGAGCGTGTGGCCAAGGGTGAGTCGCTTGACGACATGTTGCCGGAGGCATTCGCCGTGGTGCGAGAGGGCTCCAAGCGCATCATGAAGATGCGCCATTTCGATGTGCAGCTGCTCGGTGGCATGGCGTTGCACTACGGGAAAATCGCGGAAATGCGCACCGGTGAGGGCAAGACCCTCACCGCAACCTTGCCGGTCTACCTGAATGCACTGTCAGGCAAGGGCGTTCACGTGGTCACGGTGAACGACTACCTGGCCAACCGGGACGCCATGTGGATGGGCCGTCTTTACAACTTCCTGGGGTTGACGGTGGGTATCAACCTGCCCAACATGCCGCGCGAAGAAAAGCAGGCCGCCTACGCCGCAGACATCACCTACGGCACCAACAATGAATATGGGTTTGACTACCTGCGCGACAACATGGTCTATGAGGCACGGGACCGTGTGCAGCATGGCCTCAACTTCGCCATCGTGGACGAGGTGGACTCCATCCTGATCGACGAGGCGCGTACGCCGCTCATCATCAGCGGCCAGGCCGAGGACCATACGGCGATGTACATCGCCATGAACAAGGTGGTGCCACTGCTGGTACGCCAGGAAGGCGAAGCCGACCCGCGCACGGGCGAGGGTGTGACCAAACCCGGCGATTTCACGCTGGACGAAAAAACCCACCAGGTGTTCCTGACCGAGCAGGGCCATGAAAGCGCCGAGCGCATCCTGGCTGCCCAGGGCCTGATCGCCGAAGGCGCGTCGGTGTACGACCCCGCCAACATCACGCTGATGCACCATCTGTATGCGGCGTTGCGGGCCAACCACCTGTACCACCGCGACCAGCACTATGTGGTGCAGAACGGTGAGATCGTCATCGTGGACGAGTTCACCGGCCGCCTGATGTCGGGCCGCCGCTGGAGCGAAGGCCTGCACCAGGCCGTGGAAGCCAAGGAGGGCGTGGCCATCCAGGCCGAGAACCAGACGCTGGCGTCCATCACGTTCCAGAACTACTTCCGCTTGTACAGCAAGCTCGCCGGAATGACCGGAACGGCCGATACCGAAGCCTACGAGTTCCAGGAAATCTACGGCCTGGAAACCGTGGTCATTCCACCCAACCGTCCCAGCCGGCGCGATGACCAGCTCGACCGCGTGTACAAGACCACGCGCGAGAAATACGAAGCGGCCATCAAGGACATCCGCGAGTGCCATGAGCGCGGCCAGCCCGTGCTGGTAGGCACCACGTCGATCGAGAACTCCGAGATCATCGACCAGCTTCTGAACAAGGAAAACCTGCCCCACCAGGTGCTCAATGCCAAGCAGCATGCCCGAGAGGCGGACATTGTGGCCCAGGCCGGACGCGCCGGCATGATCACCATTGCCACCAACATGGCGGGCCGCGGCACCGACATCGTGCTGGGTGGCAACATTGAAAAACTGGTGGCTGCCGTGGAGACGGACGAGTCGCTGGACGAAGCCACCCGGCAGGCCCGCATCGCCGAAGTGCGCGCCGAATGGGCGCGTGACCACGAGAAGGTGAAAGAACTGGGCGGGCTGCGCATCATCGCCACGGAGCGCCATGAGTCGCGCCGCATCGACAACCAATTGCGGGGCCGTTCGGGCCGCCAGGGCGACCCGGGTTCCTCGCGCTTTTACCTGAGCCTTGATGATTCGCTGATGCGCATCTTCGCGGGCGACCGCGTCAAGGCCATCATGGACCGCCTGAAGATGCCCGATGGCGAGGCCATCGAAGCGGGCATAGTCACGCGCAGCATCGAGTCGGCCCAGCGCAAGGTCGAGGCCCGCAACTTCGACATCCGCAAGCAATTGCTGGAGTACGACGATGTGGCCAACGACCAGCGCAAGGTCATCTACCAGCAGCGCAACGACATCCTGGATGCCGCCGAACTGTCCGACGTGATTGCCGCCATGCGCGAGGACTGCATGACCGATCTGGTGCGTTTGTATGTTCCCGCGGAATCGGTGGAGGAGCAGTGGAACCTGCCGGCCCTCGAAAAGGTCCTGGCCGACGAATGGCAGGTTTCGATTGCGTTGCAAAAGGAGGTGGAGGGCGCGCACAGCATCACCGATGACGAAATTCTGGACAAGGTGCTTCAGGCCGCACATGCGTCGTTCGACGCCAAGATCGAACAGGTGGGGCGTGACAACTTCACCCAGTTCGAACGCGTGGTGCTGCTGCAGAGCTTTGACTCCAACTGGCGCGACCACCTGAGCGCGCTCGACTACCTGCGCCAGGGCATTCACCTGCGCGGCTATGCGCAAAAGCAGCCCAAGCAGGAATACAAGCGCGAGGCGTTCGAGCTGTTCCGCCAGCTCATCGACCAGGTCAAGAACGAAGTCACCAAGATCCTCATGACCGTGCAGGTGCAGTCGCCAGCGCAGCTGGACCAGGCCGCGCAGGACATGGAAAGCCGTGCCGAAAGCATTGCCAATGTGACCTACACGGCGCCCACCGAAACGGGTGAGGTGGAGACCACCGTCGATGCCCAGACGATGGGCCAGGCCTTGCCACAAGGCGTTCGCGTGGGGCGCAATGATCCCTGCCCTTGCGGCAGTGGCAAGAAGTACAAGCAGTGCCACGGTAAGCTGGCCTGATTGAATGGAACCCAACGACACGGGCCGCGGCCCGTGTCTTCATTGGCGCGCCACGGTTTTCCGGATAATCCAACGCAGTTTTTGAGAAAGACCACCATGCCCGTCAATCTACTTGCCCCCGTTGCCGCCGATCTGCACCCGATTGCCGGCGTCCGTATCGGCGTTGCCGAAGCCGGTATCCGCAAGGCCAGCCGCAAGGATCTCACCGTGTTCCTGCTGGACGAAGGCGCCAGCGTGGCTGGCGTGTTCACGCAGAACCGATTTTGCGCGGCCCCGGTGCAAATCAGCCGCGAGCATCTGGGCAGCGGTCAATCCATCCGCGCCATGGTCATCAACACGGGCAACGCCAACGCGGGCACCGGTGCAGACGGCCTGGCGCGCGCACGTTCCACCTGCATTGCGCTCGCACGCCAGCTGAGCGTGGCGCCCGAGCAGATCCTGCCGTTCTCCACCGGCGTGATCATGGAGCCGCTGCCCAACGACCGCATTGAAGCCGGTCTGCCCGCTGCCATCGCCGATGCGCAGCCCGGCCACTGGGCGCGTGCGGCCGAGGGCATCATGACCACCGACACCCTGCCCAAGGCCTTCTCGGCCCAGGTGCAGATCGGTGGGGCCACCGTGTCCATCACCGGCATCAGCAAGGGCGCGGGCATGATCCGCCCCAACATGGCCACCATGCTGGGCTTTCTGGCCACGGACGCCTGCGTTGCGCCTGCCGTGATGCAGCAGCTGGCGCGCGAACTGGCCGATGGCTCGTTCAACCGCGTCACCATCGACGGCGACACCTCCACCAACGATTCGTTCGTGGTGGTGGCCACCAACAAGGCGGCGCACAGCCCTGTCACCACGCTGGCCGGTGCCGAGGGTCAGGCCCTCAAGGCGGCCATGCTGGGCGTGGCGCAAAAGCTGGCCCAGGCCATCGTGCGCGACGGTGAAGGCGCCACCAAGTTCATCACCGTGCGTGTCGAAGGTGGCAAGACAGGCGAGGAGTGCCGCAAGGTGGCCTATGCCATCGCCCATTCGCCGCTGGTCAAGACCGCCTTCTTCGCCAGCGACCCGAATCTGGGCCGCATCCTGGCGGCCGTGGGCTATGCAGGCATCGAAGACCTGGACCAGACCGGCATCGATCTCTACCTGGACGACGTGCATGTGGCGGTGCATGGCGGGCGCAACCCCGCCTACCGCGAGGAAGACGGCCAGCGCGTGATGAAGCAAAGCGAAATCACCGTGCGCGTGCTGCTGGGTCGCGGTGGTGCGGCGGACACGGTGTGGACCTGCGATTTCAGCCATGAATACGTCACCATCAATGCGGATTACCGCTCCTGAATGACCCCTGTCTTGCTAGCTGCTAGCGCTTGGTGGATAAGCGCTTGATACCAAAATGAATCAAAAATTGGAACACCTGATCGAGCGCGCCGAGCAGCTCATCGCCCGCATCGAGTCCGTGCTGCCGCAGCCCCTGGGCGCGCCCGACTGGTCGGCATCCATTGCCTGGCGCTATCGCAAGCGCAGCAGCGGCCACGGCAGCCTGGAGCCCGTGCGCCATGTGGCGGCCATGCAGCTGGCCGACCTCCAGGAGATCGACGGGCAAAAAGAAAAGATCGAGCGCAACACCCAGCAGTTCGTGCAGGGCAAACCGGCCAACAACGTGCTGCTGACCGGCGCACGGGGCACGGGCAAGTCTTCGCTGATCAAGGCCTGCCTGAATGCCCATGCAGCCCAGGGTCTGCGCCTGATCGAGGTGGACAAGGCGGACCTCACCGACCTGCCCGACATCGTGGACGTGGTGTCGGAGCGGCCCGAGAAATTCATCGTCTTCTGTGATGACCTGAGCTTTGAAGACGGCGAGCCGGGCTACAAGGCGCTCAAGTCCATCCTCGATGGCTCGGTGGCCGCCGCCACACCCAATGTGCTGATCTATGCCACCAGCAACCGGCGCCACTTGGTGCCCGAGTACATGGCAGAAAACCGCACCTACACGCACACCGACGACGGCGAGGTGCATCCTGGCGAGGCGGTCGAGGAAAAGATTTCCCTGTCGGAGCGTTTTGGCCTGTGGGTCAGTTTCTATCCGTTCAGCCAGGATGAATACCTGACCATCGTGGCCCAGTGGCTGGGGTCGCTCGGTGTGCCGGCGGCCACCATTGCGGCGGCCCGACCCGAGGCGCTGGTCTGGGCGCTGGAGCGCGGCTCGCGCAGCGGCCGCGTGGCCTACCAGTTTGCGCGCGACTATGCGGGGCGGCATGGTGGCTGACACGGTTCATCCTGATGCGGCCGGCGCCGCCGACCGCGCGCACACCGAGGTGGCCGTGGGCATCCTGCTGCGGGCCGATGGTGCGATGCTCCTGTCCACACGCCCGCCCGGCAAGCCCTATGCGGGCTATTGGGAGTTTCCGGGCGGCAAGCTGGAGGCGGGCGAGACGGTGGAGCAGGCCCTGCGCCGCGA
This sequence comes from Acidovorax sp. GW835-FHT14B10, assembly GCF_058793725.1. Taxonomy (NCBI): domain Bacteria; kingdom Pseudomonadati; phylum Pseudomonadota; class Betaproteobacteria; order Burkholderiales; family Comamonadaceae; genus Acidovorax; species Acidovorax sp. GW835-FHT14B10. The sequence continues at coordinate 134,711 of NZ_JBXAGC010000002.1, read as the reverse complement.
GCTGATCGAAGAGCTTGGCGTGACCATCGGCCCCGCCAGCGTCTGGAAAGTGACCGAGCACGACTACCCGCATGCCCTGGTGCGCCTGCATTGGTGCAAGGTGCGGGAGTGGTCGGGCGCGTTCGAAATGCGCGAAGGCCAGACGATGGCCTGGCAGCAGATGCCACTGACCGTGGCACCGGTATTGCCCGGTGCGTACCCAGTACTGCAATGGCTGGCCGAAGAGCGTGGCCAGAAGTTTTCTTTGGATTGCTATTAAATAAATAGCAATAGACGCATTGTGGATAGGCGCTGGAGTCTGATTTTTCTGTTATTTCAGATCTGCATGCAGTCGATATTCCTCAGTGCTGCAGGCGGGGATCGCCATAGGGAGCGTCGTCAGGAGGCGCTTCGGTCGGCATGCGAAAGTCCTCGCTGGCCCAGGCGCCCAGGTCCATCTGCTTGCAGCGCTCGCTGCAAAAGGGCCGAAAGGGGTTTTGCGTGCTGTAGATGCTGTCGCCGCCGCACTGGGGGCAGGTGACATGGCGGGTGACTTCACCCGTTGGGGGGTTGACGGCCATCTGCGGGTCTCCTTCAGGCGCAGAGCGTGAGCTCGAACGCGGCATCGTCGGTGGACGATTGCAGGTGTCCATCGGGTTCCTGCCGCATCAGGCGCACCGACACAATGAGGCGGTTGCCGCTGATCTCCGGGATCAGCTCCAGGGCGGGGTCGATGCGCAGGCGCAGCAGCTGGAATGTACGGCCCTGCGGAAGGTTTTGCTGGAACTGGCCCCGCTCGGCGGCCACCTTTTGTGGCACCCCCGAGTCCCGCAGCAGCTTGAGCAGCACGTAAATCGACTCGGCCAGCGGTGCAAGGGTGGAGACCCATTGCTCCAGTGCCTGCTGGCGCACCGCCACCTCTTTGTGTTGCCACGTGTAGTAGGCCGGCAGATCAAACCCGCAGGTGCCACCAGGGATGCCCACGCGGCTGCGGATGCTCATCAGCCAGTCGTTTTCGGTCAGGGCATGGCCCGCCTTGCCGGTTTGCTGGTTGAGTGATGTGAAGCAGTGGTCCAGCTGAGCGACCACGGTATCCAGTGCCGCCTCGGAGATGGAGGGATTGCCCCGGTAGCTGTCGAGTTGGTGCTTGTGTTTCTCGAGATCTTTGAGAACGTCGGATTTCAGGTCGGCACGCGCCGCCACGTCCATGATTTCGAAGATGGTGACCAGGGCAAAGTGGTGGTCCAGCGGGTGCTGGCGGGGAATCAGTTCACCCAGCCTGCGAAACAGCTGTTCCAGTCGCAGGTAGGTTCTGATGCGTTCGTTAAAGGGGTATTCGTAAAGGATCACGCTGGCGGATTCCTGGGGGCTCAGTGGATGTTCTGACGCCGGTGGCGCACGGCATGGAAAGGCAGCACAAACAGGCTCTAACGCATCATCATAGCCCGAACAGGCGCGCAAGCTGCGTTGCATGGCCTCGCAGTGCCTCCAGCGAAATCCCATCATTCACCACGATGGCGTCTGCTGCGGCCCGACGGGCCTGGCGGGACGCCTGCGTCTCCAGAATGGCCTGTACTGCCGCACGCTGCAGCCCATTGCGCGCCATGACGCGGTGGATCTGTGTTTCGGTGCTGCAATCCACCACCACCACGGCGTCGAGCTTGCGCACCCAGCGGCCCGACTCCACCAGCAGCGGGATGTCGAAGACGATGGCGCGATGTCCTGCGGTCGCGGCATCCCGTGCTTGCTGCGCGCTCAGCCGGGTCACCCAGGGATGCACGATGGCTTCAAGCTGGGCGCGTGCCTGGGGGCTGGAAAAGGCCAGTGTCCGCATGCGGGCGCGGTCCATGGCGCCGGTGGAGTCGATGGCCTCCGGTCCAAAGGCAGTCCGGATGTCGGCAATGGCGGCTCCCCCGGGTGCGGTAACCGATCGGGCGATGGCATCCGCATCCATCAGGGCTGCCCCGCAGGACTGAAGCATCTGTCCGAGCGTGCTTTTGCCGCTGCCAATGCCCCCTGTCAGACCCACATGCACTGGCCGCTGCATGGTCACAGACCGAACAGGTTCAGCACCGTTTGCAACATGGCCTGGGGTCCGAACACCATGGCCGTCAAGCCGGCACCCACGAGGAAAGGGCCGAAAGGGATATAACCGCCTTCACGCAAGTTGTTGAATATCTTGAGGCCGATTCCTACCAGCGCCCCGATCACGGAAGACATCAAAATGATGGGAACCAGGGCCTGCCAGCCGAACCAGGCCCCCAGGGCGGCAAAGAGCTTGAAATCACCATATCCCATGCCTTCCTTGCCGGTGGCCAGCTTGAAGGCCCAGTACACCAGCCACAGGGAGAGGTAGCCCGCAGCAGCACCCGTCACGGAAGCCAGCAGGGGAACGTCGATCCAGTGCATGGCCGACGCGATCAAACCAGCCCACAGCAAGGGCAGGGTGATGTCGTCAGGCAGCAGGGTGGTGTCCCAGTCGATGAACGCCAGTGCCACCATGGCGGCAGAAAAACCGGCCCATGCCAGACCTGTGGCAGTGAGTCCCCACCGGTGGGCGCAGAATGCAAAAAGCACGCCCGTCAGGATTTCCACCAGGGGGTAGCGTGCGCTGATGCGCACATTGCACGCGGAGCAGCGACCCCGCAGAAAAAGATAGCTCAGCACCGGGATGTTTTCATACCACTGCACCGCATGCCCGCACGCCGGACAACGCGAGCGGGGTGTCCACAGATTGAAGGCCGCCTCGGTGCCGGGCGTTGGCGGGGCATCCGTGCCGGCCGCGAATGCCGCGTGCTCCTGTGCCCATTGGCGCTCCATCATCTGGGGCAAGCGGTGAATCACCACATTGAGAAAGCTGCCCAGCAGCAGACCCACAAGGCCCGCAATGGCGGGTTCTGCCAAGATTTCCACGCCCATTAAACGACCTGACCCAGCTTGAAGATAGGCAGATACATCGACACCACGATGCCCCCAATCAGCGTGCCCAGGAACACGATGATGATGGGTTCCATCAGGCTGGAGAGGCCGGCCACCATGTCATCCACTTCCGCTTCATAGAAGTCTGCCGCCTTGCCCAGCATGTGGTCAATGGACCCCGATTCTTCCCCAATGGCGCACATCTGCAGCACCATGGACGGAAAAATATTGGCATTGCCCATGGCCGCTGTCAGGCTCGTTCCGGTAGAAACTTCTTGCTGAATCTTGTCGGTCGCCATGGAATAGACCGAATTGCCGGCTGCGCCCCCCACGGAATCGAGCGCCTCCACCAAGGGCACGCCCGCGGCAAACATGGTCGAGAGGGTTCGGGTCCAGCGGGCCACGCAGGACTTTTCAACCAGCGCGCCAAAAATGGGCATGCGCAGCATCAGGCGGTCCATGAACATCTGGACTTTTTCATTCCGGCGCCAGGCCTGCATGAAAAAGTAAAAACCCCCACCCAATACACCGAAAATCAGCCACCACCACTGCACGAATACTTCGCTGATCGCCATGACGAACAGGGTAGGGGCAGGCAGGTCGGCGCCGAACGAGGTGAATACTTCCTTGAAGGCCGGAATCACAAAAATCATGATCACGGTGACCACCACAAATGCCACGATCACCACCGAGATCGGGTACATCAGTGCCGATTTGATCTTGGATTTGATGGCTTCGGTCTTTTCCATATAAAGCGCCAGGCGATCGAGAAGCGCTTCCAGAATACCCGCTGCCTCGCCCGCTTCGACCAGGTTGCAATACAGGCTGTCGAAATACATGGGGTATTTGCGAAATGCGCCATTCAAGGAGGTGCCGGTTTCGACGTCCGAACGCACATCGTTGAGCAACTTGGTCACACTGGCATTGGTGTTGCCTCGTCCCACGATGTCGAATGCCTGCAGCAAAGGCACTCCGGCCTTCATCATGGTGGCGAGCTGGCGGGTGAACAGTGCAATATCCTTCGGCTTGATCTTCTTGCCCGAGCGCATCCGGCGCTTCTTGATCCTGGTGGGAAAAACACCTTGTCGCCGCAGCATGGCCTGCACCTGATTTTCACCGACTGCGCGAGTTTCTCCCCGGACAATCTTTCCGTTGCGGTCTTTGCCTTCCCATTCAAAGACAAAATCCTTGACGTCGCGTTTGGATGCTGCGGTTGCCATGATGCTCCCTCGTTCTTGAATTATTCGTTGGTCACTGCCAACACTTCTTCCAGGGAAGTGAGACCTAACTTTGCTTTATGCAGCCCGGCATCACGCAGGGAGCGCACACCCTCCAGCTTGGCCTGTTCCGAAATTTCGAGCGCGCTGCCGTCGCGCAGGATAATGCGCTGAATCTCTTCAGAGATTGGCATCACCTGATAGATCCCCAGGCGGCCCTTGTACCCATTGTTACAGGCAGAGCAGCCAACGGGGCGATAGGTGACCCATGAACCATCGAGCTCGTGCTCGGGGTAGCCTGCATCCACGAGTGCCTCATATGGAATATCCGCAGGTGTCTTGCAAATAGGGCAAAGCCGACGCGCCAGACGCTGGGCGGTGATCAATATGACGCTGGAGGCAATGTTGAAAGGGGCAATCCCCATGTTGCGCATGCGAGTCAGCGTGGTGGGGGCGTCATTGGTATGCAAGGTCGACAGTACCAAGTGCCCTGTCTGAGCCGCTTTGATGGAAATATCGGCGGTCTCCAGATCCCGAATTTCACCCACCATGATAATGTCAGGGTCTTGGCGCAGAAAAGACTTGAGGGCGACGGCAAAAGTAAGTCCGGCCTTTTCGTTCACGTTGACCTGGTTGACCCCGGGCAGGTTGATTTCGGAGGGGTCTTCGGCCGTGGCGATATTGACGCCAGGCTTGTTGAGCAGATTCAAGCACGTATAGAGCGAAACGGTCTTGCCCGACCCCGTGGGACCTGTGACCAAAATCATTCCGTAAGGACGTCCAATCGCTGTCAACAGGCGCTCTTTCTCCACCGCCTCATAGCCGAGTGCATCGATTCCCAGTTTTGCGCTACTGGGATCGAGAATGCGGATCACGATTTTCTCGCCAAACAGGGTAGGCAAGGTGCTGACGCGAAAATCGATGACCCGGTCTGGCCCCACCTTCAGTTTCATTCGCCCATCCTGGGGCACCCGTTTTTCGGAAATGTCGAGGCGGGAAATCACCTTGATCCGGGAGGCCAGCTTGTCCTTGATAGCAATGGGAGGTGAAGCGATTTCGCGCAATTCACCGTCAATGCGAAAACGTACCCGGTATTGGTGCTCATAGGGCTCGAAATGCAGATCGGACGCCCGCATGTTGAATGCGTCCAGCAGCATCTTGTGGAGAAACTTGACGATGGGAGCATCTTCAACTTCGGTTGTCGCATCGGTGTTTTCAGTGGCCTCTTCCACTGTCACATCATCAAATTCAAAATCGCCCCCGGCGCTGATCAGCGAATCCATGGCTTCACCCGTGGATTTTGTGCTGATCTCAACCAGACGGTTTAATTTATCGTATTCTGCAATAGTCCAGTCCACCCCCATTTGGGTGGTGAATTTGATTTTTTCGGCAGCCTCTTGATCTGTTGGGTCCGCCGTGGCAACGATCAGTCGGTTGTTTCGTTTGCTGAGAACAACCACCCGGTAAGCGGTGCAAATCTTTGCATCCAGGAGGTCTTTGGGAAGGCGCAGCGGATCTATGGCGTCCAGATCGAGCAAGGGCGCACCAAAAACAGCCGAAACGGTATGCGCCAAATCCGCAGCCGAAACAACGCCAGAACCGGTCAGTTCAGCAATAAAGCTGGTGCGGTTGATTTGTGACTTTTTGTAAATTTCCTCGGCGGATTTTTGTGTCAGCTTTCCCGCGGACATCAGTGCGCGGCCCAATCCCGGGAGCGCTACTGAGGAGGCTTCTTTATGGGCGGTATCGACAGCTGCCATTGAACCCGGGCAATTAGTGGTGGAAAAAACCATCCTATCATCCCCAAGCACTCGGGCCCTGTACAGCGCTGCCGGATTGGCAGGATTGCCACAGTGGGTGGGAATACCGCTTGATTGGTGCGGATAATGGTCGGGGTGAGAGGATTCGAACCTCCGGCCTCTACGTCCCGAACGTAGCGCTCTACCAGGCTAAGCTACACCCCGCGCATTGACACCGCTGATTACAAATTCCGCTGGGTTCGGCAGATTTCAGGCACGGCGCTCAAGCAATTGAGCGGCCAATTGTAGCAAGCTCGTGGAGTAGTCCCCTTTTGGCAGTTGCTCGGCAGCGGTCATTGCGCGGCGGGCTTCCGCGAAGGCTGCTGTGCGGGCTGCTTCCAGGGCTCCGGTGGTTCGCACAATGGCTACCACATCGTCAAGGCGGTCTGTGGAGCCTTCTTCGATGGCGTGTCGCACGACGGCCGCCTGTTCGGGGGTGCCTCTTTGCATGGCCACGATGAGGGGCAGGGTGGACTTTCCTTCGCGCAGATCATCACCCAGGTTCTTCCCCATTTCCAGGGTGTCCCCGTCATAGTCCAGTACATCGTCGATGATCTGGAATGCCGTGCCGAGGGCCTGCCCATAGTTTGCGCAGGCCTCTTCGATTGCGGGGGGGCTTTCGGCAAGAATGGCGCCCAGCCGCGCACTGGCTTCAAACAGCTTGGCGGTCTTGGAGCGGATGACCTGCAGGTACCCTGCCGCATCCAGGGAGGCATCGTGCATGTTCAACAACTGCAAGACCTCGCCTTCGGCAATCACGTTGGTGGCTTCGGACAGCACTTCCATGACGCGCATCTTTCCCGTCTCCACCATCATCTGAAATGAACGTGAGTGCAGAAAATCGCCCACCAGCACGCTCGCAGGGTTGCCGAAGGTCTGGTTGGCTGTGGCGCGCCCTCTGCGCAGGGTGGATGCATCCACGACGTCGTCGTGCAGCAGGGTGGCCGTATGGATCAGTTCGACTACGGCGGCCATGCTGAAGCGGTGGTGCTGCCGATAGCCGAGAGCGCCGCATATCAGCAGCAACAGTGCAGGGCGCAGTCGCTTGCCTCCGGCGGCGATGATGTATTGGGAGATTTGTGCCACCAGGGGCACGCTGGTTGTCAGGCGCTGGGCTATGACATGGTCCACTTCGCGCATGTCGTCGTTGATGATCGTCAGCGGTGATGTGGCGGTGGGGGTGAGGGGGGATGTCAAGATGAAGTGGCACGCAGAAAGTGCTGCGAATTATAGGAAGGACCGCACACAGGCAGGCCATTGCCTATGTCTTGGCGGTTCGGTGCACGCAGGGGTTGGCTGTTTTGATGCTTGGTGGTATAATTTTTGGCTCTGCGGAAATCCGTCTGCAGAACTCATATCAAGAGGTCAACATGTACGCGGTCATAAAAACCGGCGGCAAGCAGTATCGCGTTGCTTCCGGCGAAAAAATTAAAGTAGAACAGATTGCTGCGGACGTAGGCCAGGAAATTGTGATCGACCAGGTTCTGGCTGTCGGCAACGGCGCTGAACTGAAGGTGGGTACTCCCCTGGTGTCCGGCGCAACCGTGAAAGCCACTGTCGTGGCCCACGGCAAGCACGACAAAGTGCACATCTTCAAGATGCGCCGTCGCAAGCACTATCAAAAACGCCAAGGCCATCGCCAGCAGTTCACCGAGCTGCAAATCGGTGCGATTGCTGCTTAAGAAGGAGCTGATGTCATGGCACAGAAAAAAGGCGGCGGCTCTACGCGAAACGGGCGCGACTCCAAGCCAAAGATGCTGGGTGTCAAGGCGTTCGGTGGTGAACTGATCAGTGCTGGCTCGATCATCGTGCGCCAGCGCGGTACGCGCTTCCACCCCGGCAGCAATGTCGGCGTGGGCAAGGACCACACCTTGTTTGCCCTGGTGGACGGCCACGTGTCGTTTGGCACCAAGGGTGCGCTGTCCAAGCACACGGTCAATGTGACTCCCGCCTGAGGTTGATTCCTCTGGCAGCAATCGAAGCCCCGCCCTGTCGGGGCTTTGTTGTTTAAGGCGCTGGCCGGTACCATGGTGCTGGCCCGCGTGCCCCGCATGGACGGGGCTTTGTGCTTTCCGGAGGGTTCGCTCCCTGGCTTGCGCTCTTTTGTAAACTGGATACCCCATGAAGTTCGTCGATGAAGCCTATATTGACATTGCTGCCGGTGATGGTGGCAATGGCTGCGTGTCGTTCCGGCACGAAAAATACAAGGAATTCGGCGGTCCCAATGGGGGCGATGGCGGGCGCGGGGGGCATGTGTTTGCAGTGGCCGACCCCAATCTCAATACGCTGGTGGATTTCCGTTATTCGCGCCGCCACGAAGCCAAACGGGGCGAGCACGGCATGGGCTCCGACATGTTTGGCGCGGCGGGCTCTGACATCACCCTGAAGATGCCCGTGGGCACCATCATCACCGACGCGGAAACGGGCGAGGTGCTCTATGAATTGCTCAATCCCGGCGAGGTCATCACCATTGCCAAGGGTGGCGATGGCGGCTTTGGCAACATGCGTTTCAAAAGCGCCATCAACCGGGCGCCACGCCAGAAGACGCCCGGATGGCCGGGCGAGAAGAAAAACCTGAAACTCGAGCTGAAGGTGCTTGCCGATGTGGGCCTGCTGGGCATGCCGAACGCGGGCAAGTCCACCTTGATCACGGCAGTTTCCAATGCGCGTCCCAAGATCGCCGACTACCCTTTCACCACGTTGCACCCGAATCTCGGGGTGGTGCGCGTGGGCCCCGAGCAGAGCTTTGTGGTGGCCGATATTCCCGGTCTGATCGAGGGTGCCTCGGAAGGGGCGGGGCTGGGTCACCAATTCTTGCGCCACCTTCAGCGCACCCGCCTGCTGCTGCACATTGTGGATCTGGCGCCATTTGACGACGCGGTGGATCCTGTGGCCCAGGCCAAGGCCATCGTCAACGAACTGAAGAAATACGACCAGCAGCTCTACGACAAGCCGCGCTGGCTGGTGCTGAACAAGCTCGACATGGTGCCCGCCGATGAGCGGGAGGCCCGCGTCAAAGATTTTGTGAAGCGATTCAAGTGGAAAGGGCCGGTGTTCGAGATCTCTGCGCTGACACGCGAGGGTTGCGAGCCGCTGATCCATGCCATCTTCCGCCATGTGCAGTCGGAGCAGCGCATCGAAAACGAGCCGGAGGAAGTGGATCCACGGTTTGCAGGAGATGCCCCCGTCTGACGGGCTGTGCTGTCCACGCCGTCTATTTTGCTATACTTATAATAGCTATTGGCGCTTTATGTACAGGCGCTAGTGGTAAAAAATGACTCGAAAAATGGTTTCCAGCGTATTGCGCGATGCCCGCCGCATTGTGGTGAAAGTGGGTTCCAGTCTCGTTACCAACGAGGGGCGCGGCCTGGATGAAGCCGCCATCGGCGAGTGGAGCCGCCAGCTGGCGGCCCTGGTGCGCGGTGACGGCGGCGCACCCCGCGAGGTGGTGATGGTGTCCAGCGGCGCGATTGCTGAGGGCATGAAGCGCCTGGGCTGGACGGTGCGCCCCCAGGAAATCCACGAGTTGCAGGCCGCCGCCGCAGTGGGACAGATGGGGCTGGCGCAGATGTACGAGACCAAGCTGCGTGAACAAGGCATGGGCAGTGCGCAGGTGCTGCTCACCCACGCCGATCTCGCAGACCGTGAGCGTTATCTCAATGCCCGTTCGACCCTGCTGACCCTGCTGCGCCTGGGTGTCGTGCCGGTGATCAACGAAAACGACACCGTGGTCAATGACGAAATCAAGTTCGGCGACAACGATACCCTGGGGGCGCTGGTCGCCAATCTGGTGGAGGCGGATGCACTGGTCATTCTCACGGACCAGAAAGGCCTGTATACGGCCGATCCCCGCAAAGACCCGGCCGCGCAGTTCGTGCACGAAGCACAGGCGGGAGATCCCGCACTGGAAGCCATGGCCGGCGGGGCGGGCTCCAGCATTGGCAAAGGTGGGATGATCACTAAAATCCTGGCCGCCAAGCGGGCGGCAGGGTCCGGGGCTTCCACCGTGATCGCCTGGGGGCGGGAAGAAGACGTGCTGCTGCGTCTGGTGCACGGCGAGGCGCTGGGCACCCTGCTGGTGGCCCAGACGGCCAAAAAGCAGGCGCGCAAGCAGTGGATGGCCGACCATCTGCAGATGCGGGGCGCTGTCGTGGTCGACGCTGGTGCGGCAGCCAAGCTGCGCGATGAAGGTAAGAGCCTGCTGCCCATCGGCATGACGGCGGTGGAGGGAGATTTCTCGCGTGGCGAAGTGATTGCAGTGCGTGATCCGTCGGGGCGGGAGATCGCACGCGGGCTGGCCAACTACGCCAGCGCGGAAGCCCGGCTCTTGTGCCGCAAGCCCTCCTCCGAATTTGAAAAGCTGCTCGGTTATGTTGCGGAGTCGGAAATGGTGCACCGGGACAATCTGGTGCTCACCACAGGCTGATGACAGCAGTTGACCCAGGGGACCTGGGTCCGCTGGCCGCAGGAAGGCCGCCATCAGACTGTCCGGCACGCCCTGCATGCCGAAGGGCTCTTTCTGCCCGTCCCTCTAGACCGGTCGCGAACCCAGGCTGGGGAGCGGCAGGGCTTGCAGTTCTGCCGGCACACTGTTTTGCGGATCTGGGTCAAAACTTGCGCCCGGAGGCAGTTCCACCCCTGGATTCAACAGCAGGGAGCCCGCACGGTGCGTGGGGCTGCCTTGCGGCTCCGTGTCACGCGCGCGCATGCCGCTGCGCAGGTACCGGTTGCGCTGTTCGTGGCGTGGAAGGTAACGGGCCAGCTCGGTCAGGGCCATCTCATAGACGCCCCGCTTGAACTCGACCACCACATCCAGCGGCACCCAATAATCGTGCCAGCGCCAGGCATCAAACTCGGGGTGGTCGGTGGCCCGCAGGTTCAGATCCCAATCGTGGCCCACGAGTTGAAGCAGATACCAGATTTGTTTCTGGCCCTTGTAATGTCCGCGCGCGTCGCGCCGGATGTACCGGTCAGGCACCTCATAGCGCAACCAGTCCCGTGTTCGTGCGACCAAGCGCACATGGTTGGGATGCAGTCCCACCTCCTCGTGCAGCTCGCGGAACATGGCCTGCTCGGGGGTTTCGCCCCGGTCGATGCCACCTTGCGGAAACTGCCAGCTGTGGGTGCGAATGCGTTTGCCCCAGAACACCTGGTTCTTCTGGTTGAGCAGGATGATGCCGACGTTCGGCCGAAAGCCGTCCCGGTCAAGCATAATCAAACCCCAATTTTTAAACTGTGTCCATTATGCACGGCACCTACTGCGCGGCAAGTGGACCATTTCGTTCTGCCCGAAGCCGATCTCGATGAAAGCCTCCCAATTCTTCATTTCCACCCTCAAGGAAGCCCCGGCCGACGCCGAAGTGGTCAGCCACAAACTCATGATGCGGGCAGGTCTGATCAAGAAGCTGGGCGCAGGCATCTATAACTACATGCCCATGGGCCTTCGGGTGATTCGCAAGGTCGAGGCCATCGTGCGCGAGGAAATGAACCGTGCCGGTGCCGTGGAACTGACCATGCCGGTGGTGCAGCCGGCAGAGCTGTGGCAGGAGACAGGGCGGTTTGACAAGATGGGCCCCGAGTTGCTGCGTATCCAGGACCGCCATGGCCGTGACTTTGTGGTCCAGCCTACGAGCGAAGAAGTGATCACTGACATTGCGCGCCAGGAGATCAAGAGCTACAAGCAGTTGCCGAAGAACTTCTACCAGATCCAGACCAAGTTCCGCGACGAGCGCCGTCCGCGTTTCGGCCTCATGCGCGGCCGCGAATTCACCATGAAGGACGCCTACAGCTTTGACAAGGACCAGGCGGCGGCCAAGGCCAGCTACCAGGTCATGGCGCAGGCCTACCGCCGCATCTTTGACCGTTTCGGCCTGACCTACCGTGCCGTGGCCGCCGACAGCGGCGCCATCGGTGGCGACCTCTCCGAAGAGTTCCAGGTGATCGCCGCCACGGGCGAGGACGCCATCGTCTACTGCCCGGGGAGCGACTACGCGGCCAACATGGAAAAGGCCGAGGCCCTGGCGCCCACGGGGCCGCGTCCCGCACCCGCCCAGGCGATGGAAAAGACCGCCACCCCCGGCAAGGCCACCTGCGCCGATGTGGCGCAGCTGCTGGGCGTGCCATTGAGCACCACCGTCAAGTCGCTGGTTCTGGCCACCGACGAGACCAACGAGGCGGGCGAGATCGTCAAAAGCCAGGTCTGGCTGCTGCTGCTGCGCGGCGACCATGACATGAACGAGATCAAGGTCGGCAAGGTGCCCGGCCTGGCGGGCTTCCGCTTTGCCACGCTGGGCGAAATCGACGAACACTTTGGCTGCAAGCCGGGTTATCTGGGGCCCATCGGCCTGAAAAAGCCTTTGAAGATCGTGGTGGACCGCGAAGTCGCCCTGATGGCCGACTGGATCTGCGGCGCCAATGCGCCCGACTTCCACATCACCGGCGTGAACTGGGGCCGCGACCTGCCCGAGCCTGATGCGGTGGCCGACCTGCGCAACGTGGTGGCGGGCGACCCCTCGCCCGACGGCAAGGGGGTGCTGGCGATTGAGCGTGGCATCGAGGTGGGCCATGTGTTCTACCTGGGAACCAAGTACAGCCGGGCCATGAACGCGACCTTCCTGGACGAAACCGGCAAGCCCCAGCCGCTGGAGATGGGCTGCTACGGCATTGGCGTCACGCGCCTGCCTGCCGCCGCCATCGAGCAGAACCACGACGAGCGCGGCATCATCTGGCCCGACGCCATTGCGCCGTTCACCGTGGTGGTCTGCCCGGTGGGCATGGACCGCAGCGAAGCCGTCAAGGCCACGGCCGAGCAGCTTTATGCCGGTCTGCTGGCCGCCGGCGTCGACGTGATCCTGGACGACCGCGGCGAGCGCCCGGGTGCCATGTTTGCCGATTGGGAGCTGATTGGTGTGCCGCACCGCGTGACCATTGGCGACAAGAGCCTCAAAGAAGGCGTGGTCGAGTACCAGCACCGCCGTGATGCGGCTGCCACCAAGGTGGCGGTCGCCGACATTCTGGCCCATGTGAAGGGACGTATGGCCGTATGACGGGCGAGCGAGATTGGCCTGCCAGCGCATCGGCCCTGAACGGCGTGTCCCGCCGAGCGTGCCTGGTGTCGCTGGCCGCGCCGGCTGCATGGCTGGTGGCGCCGGCGCAGGCCCACGCGGGCGGGCAGCTGGAAGAACCCTTGATGGATTCGGTGCGCACGGCGCTGACCTCGGCCGTGGGCAACTACGCGCCGCCCGAGCCGGAGTTTTTCACCACCGAGTCCCGGCTGCACTACCTGCGCTGGCTGGGCACCATGAGCGACCGCCTGCGCCGTCGCAAACCCGAGTGGGAAGTGCGTCGCGATTTTCTGCAGACCGTGTGGTACGAGTCCAAACGTGCGGGGCTGGATGTCTCGCTGGTCTTGGGGCTCATCCAGGTGGAGAGCGCCTTTCGCAAGTTTGCCGTGTCCAGCGTCGGTGCGCGGGGCTACATGCAGGTCATGCCGTTCTGGACGCGCGTGATCGGCGACGGTGATCCGGGCAAGCTGTTTCACATGCAGACCAACCTGCGCTTTGGCTGCGTCATCCTGCGCCACTACCTTGATCGTGAACGGGGCGACCTTTTCATGGCGCTGGGTCGCTACAACGGCAGCCGGGGGCGCTCGCCCTATCCGGATGCCGTGTTTGGAGCGCAGCGCAACTGGCTGTTCAGCGAAAAACCCGCAGCGGCCTGATGCACCAAGGCGGCACGGGGCGCAAGATCTATGGTGCCGCCGGCTCTGCAGGGGTTGCCGCGCTGCCACTGGCTACCGGCACCGGCGTCAGGCGCGACACCATCACCTGGTCGATGCGGAAGCTGTCCACGTCCAGCACCTCGAACTTGTAGCCGCCCCAGACCACGCTGTCGGTGCGCCGGGGGACGCGGCGCAGCATCACCATCAGGAAGCCGGCCAGGGTTTTGTATTCGTCGCTGTGCGGCAGTTCATCGAGGCTCAGCGCGTGCAGCACGTCTTCCACCGGGGTGACGCCATCGATGAGCCATGAGTTTTCGTCGCGCCGCACGATCAGTTCTTCATCGGCCGGGCCCACCAGATCGCCCATCACGATGCTCATCACGTCGTTCAGCGTGACCACGCCGACCACCAGGCTGTATTCGTTCACGATCACGGCAAAGTCCTCGTGCACCTGGCGGAACTGCTCCAGCACCTCGGACAGGGTGAGCCGGTCGGGCACGATGAGCACCTTGCGCACCAGACTGTCATCGGCCAGCGAGATCGGCTGGTTGTTCAGCACGCGCTGGAACAGGTCCTTGGCGTCCACGTAACCCACCACATGGTCGATGTCGCCCTCGCATACCGGGTAGGTCGAGAAGGGCTCGGCCGCGATGCGCAGGCGGATGACGGCGTCGGGCTCGTCGCGCAGGAAGAACGCCACGCGGTCGCGCGGGGACATGGCACTGGACACCGTGCGCGTGTCCAGCTCGAACACGTTGGTGATGACCTGCTGCTCGCGCGCAGCCAGCACGCCCGCGCGCGCGCCGGCTTCCATCATCGCCAGGATGTCGTCGGAGGTGATGCGGTCGTCCCGCAGCGAGGACATGCCCAGCAGGCGAAACAGGGCGTCCGCGCCCTTGCTGTAGAACCATACGAGCGGGCGCAGCATGGCCATCAGAAACACCATGGGCTGCGCCAGCCGCACCACGGTGTTTTCTGGATCGGCCATGCCCAGGCGTTTGGGGAACAGGTCGGAAAACAGGATGAACAGCGAGGTGATGGCCACGAACGACGCCAGAAAACCGATGTTCTGCGCACTGCCATCCGACAGCCACAGCCCGAACAATGCCGTGAAATGCGGGCTCAGTGCGCCTTCGCCCACAATGCCCCCCAGGATGGCCACCGCGTTCTGGCCCACCTGCACCACGGTGAAATAGTCGCCCGGTTGCTCCTGCAGGCGCAGCACCCGGTCGGCGCGGGTATCGCCCTCGTCCGCCATCTGGCGCAGGCGCAGCCGGCGCGCTGCAGCCAGCGAAATCTCTGCCATCGAAAAGAAGGCACTGGCCGCGATGAGCAGGCCAATCACCAGCAGGCTTTGGGTCAGGGTCATGGTAGGTGGACGACGGGCAGATACGGGCGGCGCTGCCACGGGGCCCTGTGAGTGTAGCGGCGCGCGTGCGCGGCCCCGGCGGCGCTGCACCCGCGGCTGCCGCCATGCAAAAGGCCGCCCGGGGGCGGCCTTGCAGCGCAGGATGCGCGGGCGGAAGGGCCCGGCGGGCTGTCAGCCCTCGGTGCCCAGCACCTGCTTGAGCTCGCCCGACTCGTACATCTCCATCATGATGTCCGAGCCGCCGATGAACTCGCCCTTCACATACAGCTGGGGAATGGTGGGCCAGTTGCTGTATTCCTTGATGCCCTGGCGGATTTCCTCGTCTTCCAGCACGTTGACGGTGGTCAGCGCCTTGGTGTCCACGCCACAGGCCTTGAGGATCTGGATGGCGCGGCCCGAGAAGCCGCACATCGGAAAGCTGGCATTGCCTTTCATGAACAGCAGGATGTCGTTGGACTTCACGAGGGCGTCGATGCGTTGTTGGGTGTCGCTCATGGGGGTTCTCCTTGAAGGGGCTGACGGGCGCAGGCCCGCAATGGGGGGATTATTTCACTGTTGGCCACTGCCCGCCGGTGCAACGCGCGATGCCGGCGAGGTCATTGCGGCTTTGCACCTGTGCAAAACCCCGCGCCTGCAGCAGCGCTCTGACGGCGCCGGCCTGGTCATGGCCATGCTCCAGCAGCAGCCAGCCGCCAGGCTGCAGGTGCGCCGGGGCCTGGGCGACGATGGTGCGGATGTCGTCCAGGCCGTCGGCTCCGCTGGCCAGGGCCTGCAGGGGCTCATGGATCAGCGCGGCCAGGTGCGGGTCGGCGGCGGCAATGTAGGGCGGGTTGGAAACGATGGCCTCGAACCGGCCTTGCACTGCAGCCAGCCAGTGGCCCTGCAGGAACCGCACGGGCAGCGCCAGCCGCTGCGCATTGGCCTGCGCCACGGCCAGGGCATCGGCGCTGGCATCCACCGCCAACACCTGGGCCGTGGGGCGCTGGTGTTGCAGGGCCAGCGCAATGGCGCCGCTGCCGGTGCCCAGGTCCAGCACGTTCGGGGTGGGCAGGGGGGCAATCACTTCCAGGGCCCAGTCCACCAGCGTTTCGGTGTCGGGGCGTGGGTCGAGCACGCGGGCGTCCACCTGCAGGGGCAGGCCGTAAAACTCCTTGCGGCCCGTGAGGTAGGCCACGGGTTCGCCTGCGGTGCGGCGCTGGCACAGGGCCAGGAACTGCGCGTGCACCGCGAGGTCCAGGGCGTCGGTGTCGTGCGCCAGCAGCCAGGCGCGGCCGGCGTCGGGGCGGGCCAGGGCGTGCAGCAGCAACAGTTGGGCGTCGATGCGTTCCAGGCCCAGGGTGCGGGCCTGGTCCAGTGCCTGCGCCAGGGTGGGGGTTGTGTTGGTCACTCTTGTGGTGATGGCTGTTGGCGCTTGATGGGTCAACGCCAGAGGTCCATCTGATTCAAATATTGGTGGAAGATCGTCAGCCCGTGGCGCCCATTTCCAGCTCTTCGAGCTGTTCGGCCTCGCGCGCGTGGGCCAGGGCCAGCAGCACGTCGGCCAGGTCGCCGTCCATCACGTACTGCAGCTTGTAGAGCGTGAGGTTGATGCGGTGGTCGGTCAGGCGCCCCTGCGGGAAGTTGTAGGTGCGGATGCGGTCGCTGCGGTCGCCGCTGCCGATCAGGCCCTTGCGCAGCGCAGCCTCCTTGGCGGCGCGTTCGCTGCGTTCCTTTTCCTGGATGCGGGCCTGCAGCACCTGCAGCGCCTTGGCCTTGTTGCTGTGCTGGCTGCGCCCGTCCTGGCATTCGGCCACGATGCCGGTGGGCAGGTGCACCACGCGCACGGCCGAGTCGGTCTTGTTGATGTGCTGGCCGCCCGCGCCCGATGCGCGGAAGGTGTCGATACGCAGATCTGCCGGGTTGAGCTTGATGGCCTCGGTCTCGTCGGGCTCGGGCATCACGGCCACGGTGCAGGCGCTGGTGTGGATGCGGCCCTGGGTTTCGGTGGCGGGCACGCGCTGCACGCGGTGGCCGCCGGACTCGAACTTGAGGGCGCCATACACCTGGTCGCCTTCGATGCGCAGCACGATTTCCTTGTAGCCACCCAGCTCGGCCGCGTTCTCGCTGACCACTTCGACTTTCCAGCCCACGCGGTCGGCGTAGCGCATGTACATGCGCGTGAGGTCGCCCGCGAACAGTGCGGATTCATCGCCGCCCGTGCCTGCGCGGATTTCCACAAACGCATTGCGTGCGTCGTCCGGGTCCTTGGGCAGCAGCAGGCGCTGCAGTTCGTCTGCGAGCTGCAGCAGCTCGGTCTCGGCGGAGGTGATTTCTTCCTGCGCCATCTCGGCCATGTCGGGGTCGGCCAGCATCTCGCGCGCGCCCTCCAGGTCGGCCTCGCGCTGCTGGTAGCGGGCATAGCGGCCCGCAATCTGTGTGACTTCGGCGTGCTCGCGCGAGATGGCGCGGTACTGCGCCATGTCGGCCATGATGTCCTCGCGCGAGAGCAGAAAGTCCAGTTCGCCCAGACGCTGTGCATAGCGTTCCAGCTGGCTTCGGAGAAAGGGTTTCATGCGAGGGGGGAAGTGAATGCTACTGAATGTGTAGCTTAATGCGCCTGTGGATCAGGCGTCAGGGCTGATCTGGCTTGAAATTCGGAGCAGGCGGGCGCCGCTACAGCCTGGTCTTGCTCTGCGAGCGCAGGAACAGGCGCGAGACGGTCTGCGCGGTTTGCGCACGCATGTCGGCGTCGCCGGCCCGCAGCTCGGCCATGGTGCCGTGCAGCATCTTCTGGGCCAGGCCGCGCGACAGGGCCTCCAGCACGGCATCCACATCCTCGCCCTTGGCCAGCAGCTTCTTGGCTCGGGCGATCTCCAGGGCGCGCCATTCGTCGGTCTGGGCGTTGATCTGCTGGATCAGGGGCACCACGCCGCCGACCTGTCCGATGGGGCTGCGCAGCTCCATCCAGTGCATGAAGCTTTGCACGCCGGCATCGATGATGGCCTCGGCCTGCGCCACGGCCGCCTGGCGATTGGCCTGGGCGGTCTGTACCACGCTGGCCAGGTCGTCCACGGTGTAGAGGTACACGTCGCCGAGGGCCTTGACCTCGGGCTCGATGTCGCGCGGCACGGCCAGGTCGACCATGAACATGGGGCGGTGGCGGCGCTTCTTGAGGGCCCGCTCCACGGCGCCCAGGCCAATGATGGGCAGGGTGCTGGCCGTGCAGCTGATGATGGCGTCGAATTCGTGCAGGCGCTCGGGCAGGTCGGACAGGCGCATCACCTCGCCGCCAAAACGCGTGGCCAGCTTCTCGCCGCGTTCGAGCGTGCGGTTGGCGATGGCAATCGACTGGGGGCTCTTGGCCGCGAAGTGCGTGGCCGCCAGCTCGATCATCTCGCCCGCGCCGACAAACAGCACGCGAATCTTGCTGAGATCTTCAAACAGCTGGCCCGCCAGGCGCACGGCGGCGGCGGCCATGCTGATGCTGTGTGCGCCGATCTCGGTGCTGGTGCGCACTTCCTTGGCCACGGCAAAGCTGCGCTGAAAAAGCTGGTTGAGCGTGGTGCCCAGCGCCCCGGCGGTTTCGGCGGCGCGCACGGCGTTTTTCATCTGCCCCAGGATCTGGGCTTCGCCCAGCACCATCGAGTCGAGCCCGCTGGCCACGCGAAAGGCGTGGCGTGCCACCAGGCTGTCTTCGAGGGTGTAGGAGTGCGAGCGCAGCAGCGCGGGGCTCACGCCGCCGCTTTGCGCCAGCCAGCCCAGCGTGTGGTCCATGGCGGCCTGCTCGCCCGCGCAATAGATCTCGGTGCGGTTGCAGGTGGAAATGATGGCGGTTTCAACGCCTGGGTGGCGGCTGCTCTGGCCCAGCGACTGGCGCAGGCCCTGCAGCGTGGGCGTGATCTGGTCGAGCGCAAACGCAAACCGGCCGCGCAGGTCGAGCGGCGCGGTGGTGTGGTTGATGCCGAGGGCCCAGACTGCCATAAGCGCCGATTATAAAATTGTTCGCAGTACCGGGCACCGTGTCTGCCCAAACCTTGATCTGGGTCATGTTTTATGGGTCTTCTGGACGCTCTTTACCACGCTGTGAATTTCATGGCACCCGCTGCGGCGCTGGCCCTGCTGCTGGTGCTGGGGGGGCGTTGGATACGACCCAAAGGCCAGCCGATGCTTACGTGGCGGGCGCAGATAGCTCTTCATTTTGTGGTTGGCTGCGCCGTGCTGGTGGCCGGGCTGGTGGTGCTGGGCCGCGACGGCAAGATGCTCACCTATGCGGCGCTGGCGCTGGCCTGTGCCAGTTGCCAATGGGTGCTGGTGCGCGGCTGGCGGGCGTAGGGGTGGGGTTTCGGGGCCGTTTCGCTGTGTTCGCCTTGCCGCCGCACGGGGGCTATGCGGACCCTGGTTGTGCCTGTGCCAGCAGCCACAGCCGAAAGTCCTGCAACGCGGCCGGGGCGGCCCGGCCCGCTGGCTGGCACAGAGAGTAGCCACGGTCGATCACCACGGACTGCGGCACCGCAATGGCAATGCGGCCGGCCGCCAGGTCTTTTTCCACCAGGCAGTGCTGGACGACCGCCACCCCGAGCCCCGCGATCACGGCCTGCACCAGCAGGGCGACCAGCTCGAAGTCGGCCGCAGGCGCCAGCGGCGGGTGCGGGCAGCCCACGCCCTCGAACCAGCGGGCCCAGTTGTCCGGGTAATTGGTGTGGAACAGCAGCGGGCGTGCCAGCAGGTCTTGCGCCGTGCGGATGGCATGGGGGCCCTGCAGGTCGGTGGGGCGGCAGATGGGCACGAGTTCGCGCCCCACCACATAGTCGGCCTGGATGTGGCGCGGCCATTCGCGCGTGCCCACGCGCAGCCAGGCATCGATCTCGGGCGCCTGCAGCGGATCGTCCCGCCGGTAGGGGGCGAACGACAGCGTGGTGTCCGGGTGCTGGGCGTGGAAGTCGGGCAGGCGGGGAATCAGCCAGTGGCTGAACAGCGTGGGCGGGACCGACAGGCGCAGCGCACGCTCGGCGCGGCGGGTCTGCAGGGCCACGGTGGCCGCCTCGATCGCGGCGATGGCGGGGGCGATGGCGTCCAGGTACGACTGGCCGGTGGCCGTGAGCACGCTGCGCCGCCCCTCGCGTACAAACAGGGCCAGCGCCAGGTGCTCTTCCAGGCGCGCGATGGCGCGGCTGATGGCGCCCTGTGTCACATGCAGTTCATCCGCCGCCTGGGAAAAGCTGCCCAGGCGCGCCGCCGTGGCGAAGGCGTGCAGTTCGGACAGGGAGGGGGAGCGGATGCGCATGGCCGTGGGATTGGTGAGCGTTGGTAATGGATGGGTGCCGCATTGTCGCTTTTCCTCCCTGGTGCGATTGTCCAGAATGGACGTTCAATTCATTACAAGGGAGAAAGCCATGATGTCTCGCCGTTGCCTTGCTGCCACCCTGGCCGCCAGCGCCGCCGCCCTGTGTGTGCCGGGCGCGCTGGCCCAGGCCAGCGATTACCCGGCCCGTCCGATCAAGCTGATCGTGCCGTTTGCCGCCGGTGGCTCCACCGACATGGTGGCGCGCATGCTGGCCGACAAGATGACGGCGGTGCTGGGCAAGGCCGTGGTGGTGGACAACAAGGGCGGCGCGGGCGGCTCGCTGGGGGCCGACGCGATCGCCAAGGCCGCACCCGATGGCTACACCATCGGCATGGCCACGGTGAGCACCCACGGTGCCAATCCGGCCATCTACGCCAAGCTGCCCTATGACGCGGTCAAGGATTTCGCCCCCATCACCAACGTCATGGCCGTGCCCAGCGTGTTCGTGGTGCACACCAGCGTGCCCGCCAAGAACATGAAGGAATTCATCGCCCTGGCCAAGGCCCATCCCGGCAAATACACCTTTGCCTCGCCGGGTACCGGCTCGCTGGGCCACGCCAACATCGAGAACTTCATGGACCTGGCGGACATCCGCCTGCTGCACATCCCCTACAAGGGTGCGGGCCAGGCCATCAACGATGCGCTGGCGGGCCAGGTCGATTCCATGACCGACAACCTGCCTTCGACCCTGCCGCACATCAAGTCGGGCAAGCTGCGCCCGCTGGCGGTGCTGGCCCTGAAGCGCAGCCCGGTGCTGCCCGACGTGCCCACCTATACCGAGCTGGGTTACCCCGGCATGGGCGACGGCGGCTGGTTCGGCCTGGTGGCGCCGACCGGTACGCCCACGGCCGTGATCCAGAAGCTCAACGACGCGGCCCACAAGGTCATGGCCAGTGCCGACTACATCGAGCGCATGAACGCGATCTCGGGCGAGTCCATGGCCAACACGCCGGCCCAGTTCGCCAAGCAGATCGATGCCGCGATCGCGCGCTACCAGGGCGTGGCCAAGAAGGCCAATATCCGTATCGATTGATGGTCTTGCCCGACTTCCTGCAGCCCCGGCCGGAAGCCCCGGTCGAGGTGCGCGCGCCCACCGCGGCGGCCCTGCCGCTGGTGTGCGACTCGCCGCACAGCGGCACGGCCTACCCGGCCGACTTTGGCCATGTCGTGCCCCTGTCGTTGCTGCGCCGGGGCGAGGACACGCACATCCATACGCTGTGGCAGGAGGCGCCGGCCCATGGTGCCACCCTGATCGCGGCGACCTTTCCCCGCACCTATATCGACCCCAACCGCAGCGAGTTCGATATCGACCCCGCCATGCTGGCTGGCGACTGGCCCGGCCCCCTGACGCCGGGCGAGAAAACCCGCCAGGGCCTGGGCCTGGTGTGGGCGTGCATCAACAAGGATGGCGTGGCGACGCCGCTGTATGACCGCCGCCTGACCGTGGCCGAGGTGCAGGGGCGCATCGCCAACTACTGGCGCCCCTACCACGCCGCGCTGCAGCAGGCCATCGACACGAGCGTGCAGCGCTTTGGCGGCGTGTGGCATCTGAACCTGCACTCCATGCCGAGCGACGTGTACCGGCGCCTGGGCCGTACCAATGCGCCGCCCCTGGCCGACTTCGTGCTGGGCGACCGCGATGGCACCACCTGCGCACCCGAATTCATCCATCTGATCGGCGACACGCTGCGGGGCTTTGGCTACAGCGTGGCCTGCAACGAGCCCTACAAGGGCGTGGAGCTCATCGGCCGCATCGGCCAGCCGCAGCGGGGGCGCCACAGCCTGCAGATCGAGATTCGCCGCCCGGTCTACATGGACGAGGACACGCGGGAGCCCAACGCCGGCTTTGCGCCGCTGCAACAGCACCTGGACCGGTTGCTGGGCGTGGTCGCCGGCTATGTGCGGGCGCAACGGACGGCTTGAAGCCCAATTGGCCGTGAGGGTTTGTATGGCAAGTGCAAGAAGCTATTGAAAAAGGAGCGTCATGCGGGCTCTGGCAGCGGTGGCTCTGGCGTGGCGTCGCGCGGTGCCTGGGCCACCGAGGTGGTGGCTGGCGGCGACAGCGCCAGGCCTGCCTCGCGCAGCGCATCCAGGATGGCGAACAGCACGTCGCTGCGCACGCCCGCGGCGTTGCGCGGGCTGCTCACGTAGCCGATCGCCAGGAAGGTGAGCGTGCCACTCTGAACGCCCTCCAGCGTCACCGACGGTGCGGGGTTCTCCAGGATGTCCTCGTGCGCATGGAAGGCCCGCAGGATCAGCGCGTGCATGCGCCGCGCGTCGGTATCGAGCGGCGCGGGCAGGCGCAGCAGCACGCGGCCCTGGGCGCTGCCCAGCGTCATGTTGCGCACGGTCTTGGTGATGAATTCGGAGTTGGGCACGATCACCGTGGAGCGGTCGCCTAGCTGGATCTCGGTGGCGCGCACGTTGACGCGGCGCACGTCGCCCTCGGTGTCGCCCAGCACCACCCAGTCGCCCACCTTCACGGGACGCTCGGCCAGCAGGATCAGGCCCGAGATGAAGTTCTGCACAATGGCCTGCAGGCCGAAGCCGATGCCCACCGACAGCGCGCTGGCCACCCAGGCGATGCGCTCCACGCTGATCCCCAGGCCCGCCAGCGCCACCGCGATCACCACCACCCCGCCCACATAGCCCAGCAGCGTGACGATGGAGCTGCGCATGCCCGGCTCCAGCGAGGTGTGCGGAAAGTAGCGTTCACTGAGCCAGTGCTTGCCAATGCGGATGGCGACAAAGCCCGCGCAAATCACCGCCAGCGCGGTCAAAAGCGCCTGGGGGGCGAGCGTCAGATCGCCCACCTTCAGGCTGTGGTCCACATTGCTGCCGCGGCGAAAGAGTTCGTCCGGGTTGGTGCCCAGCGGTGCCATCAGCGCGATGACCATGTAGAAAAACAGCAGCACGCGCAGCACGCCCGAGAGCACCACCGCGGACTGGTCGAGCAGTTGCGCGCCGATGCCCAGCGTGGTGTGGATGCGTGCGCCGACGCTGCCCTTGGACGACAGCAGCGCCTGGCTCAGATCGTCGGCCAGCTGGAACAGAAGATAGGTGGTGGCAAAGACCACGCCAGACCACACCATCTGCCGCGCCAGCGTGCCGGCCAGCGCGATGAAGCCGAAGGCCACCGCCGCCACGGTGAGCACCACCGCAACGCCGGCACCGGCCAGGATCAGGCCCACCCACAGGGGCCTGGTCTCGCCGTCTGGCCGTTCGTGCGCTGCCTCGTCGCCGACCGCAGCGCCATCGGGCGTGGCGTGCAGACGGCCCAGCGCCACGGCCACCGAGAAGGACAGCAACAGCGCGAAGACCGCGTGAACCAGCACCTCGGCCGCCAGGCTGGCGCCGATGATCGCGTTGACGTCGGTCACCACGGCGCCCAGTGCCGACAGCGCGGCCGTCCACCACGGAAGGGGGCTCAGGCGCCGGGCCAGATCGTCGGAGATGGGCAGCAGGCGCCAGGAGCTGCGCCGGCGAGACAGCAGCCCATGGCCCAGCGTGACCACGAAGGCGGCATAGGCGGCGGCGCGCACGGTGGCCTGCTGCAGCGCCAGCAGGTTGTCCGGCAGCGGCCCGCCGAGCTTGAGCGCGCTCCAGGCAAATTGCATGGCGGTGCCGACGATGAGCACGTTGGCCACGATGGCGGCCATGGCCAGCAGGGAGCGTCGCAGCCGCCCCGCCGGCAGGCGCGAGGGCAGAACGCGCACGAGGATGCGCTCGGCCAGCCAGGTGCCCGCCACGGCCAGCAGCAGGGCCAGCAGCAGGTAGCCCTGGAAGGCGTTGCGGTGCTTGGAATCCAGCGCCGCGCGCGCTGCGCCGAGCAGATCTGCGCCCAGCACCCGCAGGCGCGCGAAGTCGCCCGGGGCGGCCTGGCGCAGGGTGCGCCAGAAGGAGGGGCTCAAGGGCGAGTCGGCGTGCGTGGTCAGCGCGGCCTGAAACTGCAAGCGGCGCTGGCGCACGAGGTCGGCACCGCGCTGTTCGGCATCCACGGCGATCAGGCGCGCGAGCTTGAGTTCGGCGTCAATCTCGGTGCGCTGCTTGTTCAGGCTCGCGCGTTGCGCGGCCACGTCCGGTGCTTCCGCCGGGGTGCCCTTGGCGGGCGCCGGGCCCAGGCCGGCGAGGCGCAGGTCCAGTTCGGCCAGCTCGGTGGTGCGATGGTCCGCCAGGCGTTCGGCCGCCGTGCCCACGGCGTTGATTTCGTCCAGCAGCTGGCGGTTGCTGTCCGCTTCGTCGAGTTTCCTGGGAATGGCGTCCAGCTGCCTGCGCAGTTCGTCCACCTGGGGCAGGGGGGTGTTGTCCTTGCCGGTCTGGTCCATGGTGGACTTCGTCGACTGGTCCTGGGCCAGCGCAGGGGCCGGGCCCAGTGCCCCCAGCCAGCCCGCGAGCAGCCAGCACAGCAGCAGGCGCGCCAGCGGCCGGGGTGCTGCCGGCAGGGCGGGTGGCTTGGGCGGGGGGAAGGTGTGGCGGCGGTGCATGCACGTATTTTCAGCCTGCGCGGGGTGCGGCGCGTGAGCAACTGTGCGGGCGGACCCACCGCTATCGGGCGGGGCTGAACAGATCGACGCGGTCGGTGATGATGCCGTCGGTTCCCAGGTCGATCAGGCGTTGGGCAGTCCACTCGTCGTTCACCGTGTAGCCCAGGGCGCGCAGGCCGAGCGCATGCACTTGTGCCACCAGGGCCGCATCCCACAGTGCGTGGTTGCACACCAGCGCCTGGCAGCCCAGTTGCTGCGCCAGGTCAAGGCAGCCCGGCTGCAGGGTGTCGATCAGCAGGCCGCGCGGCAACTGCGGCGCAGCGGCCTGGGCCGCCGCCAGCGCATCGGGCCGGAACGAGGTGAGCAAGGGCGCAATGGCTGTGGTGGGCCAGATGTGTGCCAGCAGCTCGGCCACCGCGCGGCCGGTGGCGGCTTCGGTGCCGGGCGTGGGCTTGATCTCCACATTCAGGCAGAAATGGCTGGCCAGGCACCAGCGCGCCAGCGCCTCCAGCGTGGGCAGGCTTTCACCTGCGTGAGTGCGCGAATGCCAGCTGCCGGCGTCCAGCTGCGACAGGGCAGACCAGGGCAGCTCGCCGCCCGTGCCATGGCCATTGGTGGTGCGCTGCAGCGTGGCATCGTGCAGCAGGAACAGCACGCCATCGGCGCTGAGCTTGGCGTCGCAT
The DNA here is from genome assembly GCF_058793725.1 of Acidovorax sp. GW835-FHT14B10. Classification (NCBI taxonomy): domain Bacteria; kingdom Pseudomonadati; phylum Pseudomonadota; class Betaproteobacteria; order Burkholderiales; family Comamonadaceae; genus Acidovorax; species Acidovorax sp. GW835-FHT14B10. The sequence continues at coordinate 109,218 of NZ_JBXAGC010000002.1, read as the reverse complement.
TCGAACATGCGGTAACCGTATTGCGCGCCCAGTCGGAATGCCGACATCGTGTTTTCGGGGGCCAGCTTGCCGGCGCCACGGTGGGCGATCCAGCGGGGATAGGGCCAGGGGTTCTCCATGGTCTGCATTCGTCGGGGCAGGTCAGAGGCGTTTGCCGGACTGGGCATCGAACCAGTGCAGGCGGTCCGCGCGCGGCGTGATATGGATGGTGTCGCCTGCCTGGGGCGAGGCGCTGCCTTCGTCAATGCGCACTATCAGGTGGTCGCCGCCCATGGTGGCGTAGACCAGGCGCTCGGCGCCCAGCAGTTCGACCGTGTCCACCCGCACCTGCCAGCCGGTGGCGGTGATGTCCAGGTGCTCGGGGCGAATGCCCACAATGGTGCCGGGCTTGCTGTTGGGCGCGTGGTGCAGCAGGTTCATGGGCGGCGAGCCGATGAAGCTGGCCACAAAGATCGATGCCGGCGTGTGGTAGACCTCTTCGGGCGTGCCGAACTGCTCCATGTTGCCGGCGTTCATCACGATCATGCGCTGCGCCAGCGTCATGGCCTCGACCTGGTCGTGCGTGACGAACAGGCTGGTGATGCCCAGCTCGCGGTGCAGCTTCTGGATCTCGATGCGCGTCTGCGCGCGCAGCTTGGCGTCGAGGTTGGACAGCGGTTCGTCGAACAAAAACACCTGCGGCTGGCGCACGATGGCCCGGCCCATGGCCACGCGCTGGCGCTGGCCGCCCGACAGCTCGCGCGGCTTGCGTTCGAGCAGGTGGCCCAGTTCCAATATCTTGGCGGCCTTGTCCACGCGCGTCTTGATCTCGTCCCGGGGCACGCTGGCGATCTTGAGGCCGTAGGCCATGTTGTCGAACACGCTCATGTGCGGGTACAGCGCGTAGTTCTGGAACACCATGGCGATGTCGCGCTGCGCGGGTTCGAGGTTGTTGACCACGCGCTCGCCGATGGCGATCGTGCCGTCGGTGATTTCTTCCAGGCCGGCCACCATGCGCAGCAGCGTGGATTTGCCACAGCCCGAGGGGCCGACGATGACGACGAATTCACCGTCATGGATTTCGGCGTTCACGCCGTGGATCACCGGGTTGGCCTTGGGGCCGTGGCCGTAGCGCTTGACGATGTTGCGAAGGGTGATGGATGCCATATTTGCTATTGAATGAACAGCTGCAAGCGCTTTCTTCATAAGCGTTGCAGGTGGTTTTGACGCTTATTTCTCGGTATCTACCAGGCCCTTGACGAACCACTTCTGCATCAGGATGACGACGGCTGTGGGCGGCAGCATGGCCACGATGGCGGTGGCCATCACGATGTTCCAGTCCACGGCGGCCTCTCCGCCGGCCAGCATGCGCTTGATACCGATCACCACGGGGTACATGTCTTCCGTGGTGGTCATCAGCAGGGGCCACAGATACTGGTTCCAGCCGTAAATGAACTGGATCACGAACAGCGCGGCAATCGACGTGCGCGACAGCGGCACCAGCACGTCCTTGAAGAAGCGCATCGGGCCCGCGCCATCCATGCGCGCGGCTTCCACCAGTTCGTCGGGCACCGTCAGGAAGAACTGGCGGAACAAAAAAGTGGCAGTGGCCGAGGCGATCAGCGGCAGCGTGAGGCCCGCGTAGCTGTTGAGCAGGCCCAGGTCGGCCACCACCTTGTAGGTGGGCAGGATGCGCACTTCCACCGGCAGCATCAGCGTCACGAAGATGGCCCAGAAGCACAGCATCTTGAACGGGAAGCGGAAGTACACGATGGCGAACGCCGACAGCAGCGAAATCGCGATCTTGCCCACGGTGATGACCATGGCCACCACGAAGCTCACCCACATCATGTGCAAAACGTTGGTGTTGGAGCCCAGCTTGCCCGAACCGAACAGCGCGGCCCGGTAGTTGTCCCACAGGTGGGCACCGGGCAGCAGCGGCATGGGCGACTGCACGATGGCCTCGGCCGTGTGGGTGGATGCGATCAGCGCCAGGTACAGCGGAAAGGCCACGATGGCCACGCCGAGGATCAGCACGGCGTGGGACAGGAAATTGAGCCAGGGATTGCGGTCAACCATGGGGCCTCAGTATTGGACTTTTTTCTCGACGTAGCGGAACTGCACCACCGTGAGCGCCACCACGATGCACATCAGGATCACCGACTGCGCGGCCGAGCCGCCCAGGTCCAGCGCCTTGAAACCGTCCTGGTACACCTTGTAGACCAGGATGGAGGTGGACTGGCCGGGGCCGCCCTGGGTGGCCGCGTCGATGATGCCGAAGGTGTCGAAGAACGCGTAGACGATGTTGATCACCAGCAAAAAGAAGGTGGTGGGCGACAGCAGCGGCAGCTGGATGTTCCAGAACCGGCGCCAGGGGCCCGCACCGTCGATGGATGCGGCCTCGATCAGTGCCTTTGGTATCGATTGCAGGCCCGCCAGGAAGAACAGGAAGTTGTAGGAAATCTGCTTCCATACCGAGGCGATCACGATGAGTGCCATGGCCTGCCCGTCGTTCATCATGTGGTTCCAGTTGTGGCCCAGCGCACCCAGGTAGTAGGTGACCACGCCAATGGAGGGCGAGAACAGGAACACCCACAGCACGCCGGCAATCACCGGTGCCACTGCATAGGGCACGATGAGCAGGGTCTTGTAGACCAGGGCAAAGCGCACGATGCGGTCGGCGAAGATGGCCAGCGCGAGCGACACCACGATGCCGATGCCCGCCACCAGCACCGAGAACACGGCCGTGCGCTGGAAGGAATCGAGATAAGAGGGGTTGTCCACCAGCTGGCGAAAGTTGTCCAGCCCCACCCATTCGGTGCTCATGCCGAAGGCGTCCTCCATCTGGAACGATTGGATCACGGCCTGGGCGGCGGGCCAGAAGAAGAAGATGCCGATGATGAGCAACTGGGGGGCGATCAGCACCCAGGGCAGCCAGGCCGAGCGGAAAAGTACGCGTTTTTCCATGGCGGTCACAAACAAAAAAAACGCCGGTGCAGGGCCGCAACCGTCGGAAAAGGTGAAGCGGCCTTCAGGATCGGGCCGCAGAGGCAGGGCGGGCGCCCAGTGGCGCCCGCCCCCTGATCTTATTGTTTGTACGAGCGCTCGAAGCGGGTCAGCAGCTCGTTGCCGCGATTCACGATGGCGTCCAGGGCCTCCTTGGCCGATTTCTTGCCGGACCAGACCTGCTCGAGTTCTTCGTCCTCGATGGCACGGATCTGCACGTAGTTGCCCAGGCGGATGCCGCGGGAGTTGTCGGTCACCTTGCGCACCATCTGGTTCACGGCCACGTCGGTGCCGGGGTGCTTGGCGTAGAAGCCGGACTTGTCCGTCAGCTCATAGGCGCCCATGGTGATGGGCAGGTAGCCCGTGCGCTGGTGGCTGGCGGCCTGCACCTTGGTTTGCGACAGGAATTCGAAGAACTTGGCCACGCCCTTGTATTCCTCGGGCTTCTTGCCGGCCATGACCCACAGCGAGGCGCCGCCGATCACGGTGTTCTGCGGAGCGCCCTTCACGTCGGGGTAGTAAGGCATGGGGGCCAGGCCGTAGGCGAACTTGGCGTTCTTGGCCACGTCGCCGTAGAAGCCCGACGAAGTCTGGATCATGGCGCATTCACCGGCGGTGAACGAAGCCTGTGCCGCGGAGCCGCGGCCCTTGTACAGGTACTCGCCCGCCTTGGCGGCCTTGGCCAGGTTGTCGATGTGCCGCACGTGCAGCGGCGAGTTGATCTTCATGCGGGCCTTGTGGCCATTGGCGCTCAGGCCGTTCTTTTCGGTGGCGAACTCGATGTTGTGCCAGGCGGAGAACGACTCCAGCTGGGTCCAGCCATTCCAGGCCAGCGTCATGGGGCAGCTGTGGCCGCTGGCCTTGAGCTTCTTGGCGGCTTCGAACACTTCGGGCCAGGTGGCCGGGGCCTTGTCGGGGTTCAGGCCGGCCTTCTTGAAGGCGTCTTTGTTGTAATAGAAGACAGTGGTGGAGCTGTTGAACGGGAAGCTCAGTATCTGTCCATTGGGGGCCGTGTAGTAGGCCGCCACGGCGGGGATGTAGGCCTTGGGATCGAAGTCGGCGCCGGCGTCCTGCATCACCTTGGCCACGGGCACGGTGGCGCCCTTGCTGGCCATCATGGTGGCTGTGCCCACCTCGAACACCTGCAGGATGTGCGGTGCGTTGCCCGAGCGGAAGGCCGCAATGGCGGCGGTCATGCTTTCGTCATAGGCACCCTTGAAGGTGGGCACCACCTTGTATTCCTTCTGGCTTTCATTGAACTGCCGGGCCAGGTCGGTGACCCACTCGTTGTTCACGGCCGTCATCGAATGCCACCACTGGATTTCGGTCTGTGCTTGGGCAGAAACGCACACGGTGGTGGCAAGGGCGGCGGTCAAGGCCAGGTGCTTGAATTGCATGAATACTCCTCCAGAATGACGAAGACATAAAGGGACCATGCTAGGTAGCCCCTGTGTCAGTGGTGTGTCGTTGTCGCACAGACCATTTACCCCGACAACCGGGGAAACCCGTTGCGCGTTCTTGGTGGTTTGGTACTGTGACGGTCATGTAACAATTTGCGTGAATTCACCGTTGGCATCAAGGCCATTGCGGGCAGGGTGGCGGTTTTTTGTGCAATGCATCATGCTTGGTGCCTTGCCGGATTGCAGCGCCTCGTGCCCATGCAAGCCAGGTCTTTTCTCCACCCTCACTTCGCCATGGCCACCACTTCTCTGGACAAAAGCAAGATCAAATTCCTGTTGCTGGAGGGCATCCATGCGTCTGCGGTGGATGTGATACGGGCGGCGGGTTACAGCCAGATCGAGACGGTGTCTGGGGCGCTTGCCGATGACGACCTGCGCCGCAAGATCGCGGACGCCCATTTCGTGGGTATCCGCTCGCGCACCCAGCTGACGCAGGAGGTGTTTGCCCACGCGCCCAAGCTGGTGGCGGTGGGTTGCTTCTGTATTGGCACCAACCAGGTGGACCTGAATGCTGCACGCGAGCGCGGCATTGCGGTCTTCAATGCGCCCTATTCGAACACCCGTTCGGTGGCCGAGCTGGTGCTGGCCGAGGCCATCCTGCTGTTGCGCGGGATCCCCGAAAAGAATGCGGTGGCGCACCGGGGCGGCTGGCTCAAGTCGGCCGACAACGCCTATGAGATCCGCGGCAAGACGCTCGGCATCGTGGGTTATGGCTCCATCGGCACGCAGCTGTCGGTGCTGGCCGAGGCGCTGGGCATGCATGTGGCATTTTTCGATGTGATCAACAAGCTGCCCCTGGGCAATGCCCGGCAGGTGCAGCACCTGCACGACTTGCTGGGCCAGAGCGACATCGTGAGCCTGCATGTGCCCGAGCTGCCGTCCACCGAAGGGATGATGGGTGCGGCTGAAATTGCGGCCATGAAGCCGGGCGGCATCCTCATCAACGCAGCGCGCGGCACGGTGGTGCAGATCGAGCCGCTGGCCGAGGCGCTGAAGGCCAAGAAGCTGCTGGGCGCCGCCATCGACGTGTTCCCGGTCGAGCCGCGCACCAACAAGGACGAATTCGTGTCGCCCCTGCGCGGGTTCGACAACGTCATCCTCACGCCCCACATCGGCGGCTCCACCATGGAGGCGCAGGCCAACATCGGTCTGGAGGTGGCGGAAAAGCTCGTGAAATACAGCGACAACGGCACCAGCACCTCGTCGGTCAACTTCCCCGAGGTGGCGCTGCCCGCGCACCCTGGCAAGCACCGCCTGCTGCACATCCACCGCAACGTGCCGGGCGTGCTGTCCGAGATCAACCGCATCTTCTCGGACAACCAGATCAACGTCTCGGCGCAGTACCTGCAGACCAACGAGAAGATCGGCTATGTGGTGATCGATATCGACGCCGCTTCGTCCGACCTGGCGCTGGACAAGCTGGCCCATGTGCCTGGAACACTGCGCAGCCGCGTGCTGTTCTAGCCGGCCCCGGGCGCGCCAGCGGCCCGTGGCATAAAATCTTCCCCCCAAGGCTCATGGGCGCAGAGCGCCCGCCCAGGTTGATCCCATGAATGTTCCGATTGCGTTGGCTGCCCTGCAGACGCAGGCTGCCGAGCCTGTGCGTCTGCGCGAAATTCCCTACAACTACACCTCGTTCTCCGACCGGGAGATCGTGATTCGCCTGCTGGGGGCGCCTGCCTGGGAGGTGCTCGATCAGTTGCGCAACGAGCGCCGCACGGGCCGCTCGGCCCGCATGCTGTACGAGGTGCTGGGCGATATTTGGGTGGTGCAGCGCAACCCCTATCTGCAGGACGATCTGCTGGACAACCCCGCGCGCCGCAAGCTGCTGGTCGATGCCCTGCAGCACCGCCTGGGCGAGATCGACAAGCGCCGCACGCCCGACGACGCCGAGCGCGACCGCCTGGTGGGCGAACTGGCGCAGGCCGCGCGCCGCGCGGTGGCGCAGTTCGATGCCACGTTCGAACAGGCCGCCACGCTGCGCCGCCAGATCCAGAAGACCCTGGGCCGCCTCACGGCCCGCGACAACATCAAGTTCGATGGCCTCTCGCGCGTCTCGCACGTCACCGATGCCACCGACTGGCGCGTCGAATACCCGTTTGTCGTGCTCACGCCCGACACCGAGGCCGAGATGGCGCACCTGGTCAAGGGCTGCATCGAGCTGGGCCTGACCATCATCCCGCGCGGGGGCGGCACGGGCTACACCGGTGGCGCGATTCCGCTGACCTGGAAGAGCGTGGTCATCAACACCGAAAAGCTTGAAGCCATGACCGAGGTGGAGATGCGCCGCCTGCCGGGCCTGGACCGCGAGGTGGGCACGGTGTGGACCGAAGCCGGTGTGGTCACGCAGCGCGTGGCCGACGCTGCCGAGCGCGCAGGCTTTGTGTTTGCCGTGGACCCGACCAGCGCCGAGGCCTCGTGTATCGGCGGCAACATCGCCATGAACGCGGGCGGCAAGAAGGCCGTGCTGTGGGGCACGGCGCTCGACAACCTGGCCAGCTGGCGCATGGTCACGCCCGAGGCCCAGTGGCTGGAAGTGACCCGCCTGGACCACAACATGGGCAAGATCCATGACGTGGAGACCGCCACCTTCGAGTTGCAGTACTTCGAGGCCGACGGCAGGACGCCCGTGCGCACCGAGCGCCTGGCCATCCCGGGCAAGACCTTCCGCAAGGAAGGCCTGGGCAAGGATGTGACGGACAAGTTCCTCTCGGGCCTGCCCGGCATCCAGAAGGAGGGCTGCGACGGCCTCATCACCAGCGCGCGCTGGGTGGTGCACCGCATGCCCGAGCACACGCGCACCGTGTGCCTGGAGTTCTTTGGCAACGCCAGGAACGCCGTGCCCAGCATCGTCGAGATCAAGGACTTCATGTTCGCCGAGCAAAAGCGCAGTGGCGTTTTGCTGGCCGGCCTGGAGCATCTGGACGACCGCTACCTGAAGGCCGTCGGCTACACCACCAAGAGCAAGAAGCACGGCGGCGGCCTGCCCAAGATGGTGCTGTTTGGCGACATCGCGGGCGACAACGCCGACGACGTGGCGCGCGTGACCAGCGAGGTCGTGCGCATTGCCAACTCGCGCAGCGGCGAAGGCTTCATCGCCATCAGCCCCGAGGCGCGCAAGAAATTCTGGCTCGACCGCAAGCGCACGGCCGCCATCAGCCGCCACACCAACGCCTTCAAGATCAATGAAGACGTGGTGATCCCGCTGCCGCGCATGGCCGAGTACACCGACGGCATCGAGCGCATCAACATCGAGCTCTCCCTGCGCAACAAGATCAAGCTGTGCGACGCGCTCACCGAGTTTTTCGAGCGCGGCAACCTGCCGCTGGGCAGGCACGACGACGCGAGCGAAATCCCCTCGGCCGAACTGCTGGAAGACCGCGTGGCCCAGGCCCTTGCGCTGGTGGCCGAGGTGCGTGCGCTGTGGTCCGGCTGGCTGCAGAACGTGGACACCCTGTTTCCGCAACTGCAGGACCACACCCTGCGCGCGAGCTGGAAAACCCAGCTGCGCGCACCCCTGCAGGGCATCTTCTCGGGTGCGGCGTTCCTGCCCATCCTCGACGAAGCCACCGCCATCCACAAGCGTGTGCTCAAGGGCCGCGTGTGGGTGGCGCTGCACATGCACGCGGGCGACGGCAATGTGCATACCAACCTGCCGGTCAACAGCGACGACTACGACATGCTGCAGACCGCGCACCAGGCGGTCGAACGCATCATGGTGCTGGCGCGCAGCCTCGATGGCGTGATCTCGGGTGAGCACGGCATCGGCATCACCAAGCTGGAGTTTCTGACCGACGACGAACTGCGCCCCTTTGCGCAGTACAAGCAGAAGGTGGATCCGCAAGGGCGCTTCAACAAGGGCAAGCTGCTCCGAAATCAGGAGCTTCAAATGGTGAATGGGCAAGCGAAAGAGGCCAACCTGGCCTCCAGTCCACTGCTGCACGCCGATCTGACCAACGCCTACACGCCCAGCTTTGGCCTGATGGGGCACGAGTCGCTGATCATGCAGCAGAGCGACATCGGCGCGATTGCCGATTCGGTCAAGGACTGTCTGCGCTGTGGCAAGTGCAAGCCCGTGTGCTCCACGCACGTGCCGCGCGCCAACCTGCTGTACAGCCCGCGCAACAAGATCCTGGCGACCTCGCTGCTGGTCGAGGCCTTCCTGTACGAAGAGCAGACCCGCCGCGGCGTGAGCATCAAGCACTGGCAGGAGTTCGAGGACGTGGCCGACCACTGCACGGTGTGCCACAAGTGCGAGAGCCCCTGCCCGGTGAAGATCGACTTTGGCGATGTCACCATGAACATGCGCAACCTGCTGCGCAAGATGGGCAAGAAGAGCTTCCGGCCCGGCAATGCGCTGGCCATGGCCATGCTCAACGCCACCAACCCCGACACCATCAAGCTGCTGCGCACGGCCATGGTGGGGGTCGGCTTCAAGGCCCAGCGCGTGGCCGTGGACCTGCTGCGCAAGGTGTCGCGCAAACAGACGGCGCACCCGCCGGCCACGGTGGGCACGGCGCCGATCAAGGAGCAGGTGATCCACTTCGTCAACAAGAAACTGCCCGGTGGCCTGCCCAAGAAAACCGCGCGCGCGCTGCTGGACATCGAGGACAAGGACTACGTGCCCATCATCCGCAACCCGCAGGCCACCACGGCCGAGACCGAGGCGGTGTTCTACTTCCCCGGTTGCGGTTCCGAGCGCCTGTTCAGCCAGGTGGGCCTGGCCACCCAGGCCATGCTCTGGCACGCGGGCGTGCAGACGGTGCTGCCGCCGGGCTACCTGTGCTGCGGCTACCCGCAGCGCGGCTCGGGCCAGTTCGACAAGGCCGAGAAGATGATCACCGACAACCGCGTGCTCTTCCACCGCGTCGCCAACACGCTCAACTACCTCGATATCAAGACCGTGGTGGTGAGCTGCGGCACCTGCTACGACCAGCTGCAGGGTTACGAGTTCGACAAGATCTTCCCGGGCTGCCGCATCATCGACATCCACGAATACCTGCTGGAAAAAGGCATCACGCTGCCCGCAGGGCAGGGCGGCTACCTGTACCACGAGCCCTGCCACAACCCCATGAAGCAGGGCGACTCGATGAAGACCGTGCGCGCCCTGGTGGGCGACAAGGTGCTCAAGAGCGAGCGCTGCTGCGGCGAATCGGGCACCCTGGGTGTGACGCGGCCCGACGTGTCGACCCAGGTGCGCTTTCGCAAGGAAGAGGAAATCCGCAAGGGCGAAGCCCAGCTGCGCGCCAGCGGTGCCGTCGGCGCCCAGGACAACATCAAGATCCTGACCAGCTGCCCGAGCTGCCTGCAGGGCATCACACGCTATGGCGACGACCTGCAGACCGGTCTGCTCGAAGCCGACTACATCGTCATCGAGATGGCCCGGCAGATCCTGGGCGAGAACTGGCTGCCCGAATACGTGCAGCGTGCCAACCAGGGCGGCATCGAACGGGTCCTTGTCTGATGGCCTGCCCCTTGTGCGCCGAAGACGGCGGCGCCTTGGTCTGGCGCGGCGAGCGCCTGCGTGTCATCCGTGCGCAGGAGCCAGGGTTTCCCGCCTTCTACCGCGTGGTCTGGAACGGGCATGTGGCCGAGTTCTCGGACCTGGCCGCCGCCGACCGCGTGCATTGCATGGAGGCGGTGACCGTGGTGGAGCAGGCGCTGCGCCAGCACCTGTCGCCGACCAAGGTCAACATCGCGGCGCTGGGCAACATGGTGCCGCACCTGCACTGGCATGTGATTGCGCGGTTTGGCTGGGACAGCCACTTTCCGGCGCCCGTTTGGGCTGCTGCGCAGCGGCCCAGCCCTGCGGCGCAAGAGGCGGCCGTGCAGGCGCTGCTGCCAGCGCTGGAGGCGCACCTGCAGTCGCAACTGGCGCAGTGGGCCACCCGGTAACCCCGCATGCAGAGTGTGCCCACGCGGGTGGGACAATCGCAGCAGTCGTTTCTGACAACAGTTTTCTCACAGGTGACTCCATGGCAGGTTTGAAAACGGGCGCCCCCACGCCACAGGCACTCACGGTGCACGAGACATCGCGAGTGCTGGAGGTGGGCTTTTCCGATGGCGCCACGTTCCGCATTCCATTCGAGCTGATGCGCGTGTACTCGCCGTCTGCAGAGGTGCAGGGCCACGGCCCGGGCCAGGAGGTGCTGCAGACGGGCAAGCGTGACGTGGCACTGGTCAATCTGGAACCCGTGGGCAACTATGCCGTCAAGCCCACGTTCTCCGATGGGCACGACAGCGGCATCTTCACCTGGGACTACCTCTACGAGCTGGGCCAGCAGCAGGATGCGCTGTGGGCGCAGTACACCGAACGCCTGGCCGCCGCCGGTGTGGACCGCGATGCGCCCATGGCGCCCAAGGGTGGTGCGGGCGGCCATGCGTGTGGCGGCCACTGACGGCCGGCGGGGCGGGCGGGCTGCCGTGCCAGCGGAATTTGCCCCTGTGGATCAGTTTGCTATTTAAAATGTAGCTATTGGCGCTTTATAAATGAGCGCTGTCGGCCATTTTGGTTGAAATGGCATTGTCTTAATTGCGACAGATGCCCCAAGTCAGTGCGGGGTTGTCGCTGTACCTCTGGCGTTCACGCGCCTAGCATGATTCTTATGAGCACCACGCATTTCGGTTTTCAGTCGGTGGACGAGCAGGACAAGGCGCGCCGCGTGCGCGGCGTGTTCGACTCCGTGGCCTCCAAGTACGACGTGATGAACGACCTCATGTCGGCGGGCCTGCACCGCGCCTGGAAGGCCTACACCGTGATGGTGGCCAACCTGCGCGAAGGCAGCCAGGTGCTGGACATTGCCGGTGGCACGGGCGATCTGGCACTGGCGTTCTCCAGGAAGGTGGGTGCATCGGGCCGCGTGGTGCACACCGATATCAACGAAGCCATGCTGCGCGTGGGGCGCGACCGCCTCATCGATGCGGGCGTGGTGTTGCCCACGCTGGTGTGCGATGCGGAAAAGCTGCCTTTCCCCGACGCGCATTTCGACGTGGTGAGCGTCGCTTTTGGCCTGCGCAACATGACGCACAAGGACCAGGCGATTGCCGAAATGTGCCGTGTGCTCAAGCCCGGTGGCAAGTTGCTGGTGCTGGAATTTTCCAAGGTGGCCCAGCCGCTCACCAAGGCGTATGACTGGTATTCCTTCAAGGTGCTGCCCCGGCTGGGCAAGCTGGTGGCGGGCGACGATGCCAGCTACCGCTACCTGGCGGAGTCCATCCGCATGCATCCGGGGCAGGAAGAACTCAAAAGCCTCATGCAGAAAAATGGCTTTGGGCATGTGGACTATCACAACATGACGGGGGGCATTGTGGCCTTGCATGTTGGAATCAAGTGCTGAGCAGGTACTGAGCGCTTCGCTCGGAATGAATTAACGGAGACGGAGAAATCATGATGAAACTGTGGTCTGTGGTGTTGGTGGCGATGCTGGCGTTTGCACATGCCGATGCGGACGCCCGCCGCATCGGTGGCGGCAAGTCGGTGGGCAAGCAGTCCAGCAATGTGACCCAGCGCGAGTCGACCACGTCGCCCGCAACGCCGGGCGCACCGGCGCAGACGGCCACCAACGCAACGGCTGCCAAGCCGGCTGCCGCCGCGGCACCGGCCGCAGCCGCCAAGAAACCCTGGGGCGCCATGCTGGGCGGCCTGGCCGCCGGCCTGGGGCTTGCCTGGCTTGCCAGCTCCCTGGGTTTGGGTGAAGGCTTTGGCAATATCCTGATGATTGCCTTGCTGGCCATGGCAGCGTTCGCGATCTTCAAGATGGTGATGCGCACCCGCAGCGGCGCTGGAGCTGGCGCCGTGGCTGGCGGGGCTCCGTTTGCCTTCCAGGGTGCCGGTGCCGCAACGCCTGCAACAGCGCAAGTGCCCCCCCAGTACAGCCCTGACAAGGTGGGCAACGATGCGTCGGCCCGGCCTTGGGAGCGCGGCGGCATGGCATTCGACGCCTCGCGGCAACAGCCGGGCGCGGGCACGATGATCGGCTCGGCTCTTTCGGGTTCGCAAAACTGGGGCATTCCAGAGGGGTTCGACACCGACGGTTTCCTGGCGGCGGCCAAGCGCAATTTCGTCACGCTGCAGGCCGCGTGGGACCGCTCCGACATCGCCACGCTGCGCTCGATGATGACCGACAGCATGCTCGATGAAATTCGCACCCAGCTGACCGAGCGCGAATCGCACCGGGGCGACCAGCCCAACCACACCGATGTGGTCATGATCGATGCCCAGCTGCTGGGCATCGAGGAGCTGGACGACGGCTACATGGCCAGCGTGGAGTTCTCGGGCATGATCCGCGAAGAACCCTCGGCCGGGCCCAGCCCTTTCCGCGAGGTCTGGAACATGACCAAGGCCAAGGCGGGCGCCAGCGGCTGGTTGGTGGCGGGCGTGCAAGCACTGCAGTAAAGCGTCAGGGCTTCCCGGTTCAGGGAATAATCGGGGACTATGGCAACACAGTCCCCTTTTTCATTTCTGGATGGTCTCCTTGACCGCGTGGCCGCCGGCCCGCAGCCACCGCAGTGGTTGGTGCACGAGGTGCAGCAGCGCCTGGTCCTGTTTCTCAACCATGTGTTGATGCAGGAAAAGGAGGCCATGGACCGCCTGGTGCGCCAGCGCGGCCGCGTGGCGCGCGTGCAGTGGCGCTCGTATTCGATGGCCTTGCTGGTCACGCCGGCGGGTTTGTTCAATCTGGCGCCGGACGGCGCGGCACCCGATCTGCAGCTGGAAGTGACCGAACCCTCTCCCCTGGCACTGGCCAGCGTGGCACTGCGGGGCGACAAGCCGGCCATCCGCATCGAGGGCGATGTGCAGCTGGCGGCCGAGATCAACTGGCTGGTCGATCATGTCCGCTGGGATCTCGAAGAGGATGTGGCCCGCCTGATTGGCGATGCGCCCGCGCACACGCTGGGCCAGGTGGTTCGCAAGGCAGCGCAGGCGTTGCGCCATTTTGTGGGCACGCGCATGGCGCCCATGGCCAGCTCCCCGGCACCGGCCGCTGCCACGCCTGCGCCCGCGCCACCGCCGGGCCATGCTGACCGGACCGCTCCATGAGCCGTTTTTTGCGGGGTGCCACCATCGTCTGGGTGGTGTTCCGGTATGGGCTGGATGGCCTGGTGCTGGACAGCTTCCAGAAGCCCTGGCTGCGCCTGCTGTCGCGCCTGCTTTCGGTTGGCCGTAATCTGAATGCGCCGCGCGGCCAGCGCCTGCGCGAAGCGCTGGAGCGGCTGGGGCCCATCTTCGTCAAGTTTGGCCAGGTGCTTTCGACCCGGCGCGACCTGCTGCCCGCCGACATGGCCGACGAGCTGGCACGCCTGCAAGACCGCGTGCCGCCTTTCGATCCAGCCATCGCCATGGCCACCATCGAGCGCGCGTTCCGCCGGCCGGTGGACGAGGTGTTCGTGGCATTCGATCGCACGCCGGTGGCCAGTGCGTCGATTGCGCAGGTGCATTTCGCCACCTTGCGTGACCGTGCAGGCGTCGAGCGCGAGGTGGCCGTCAAGGTGCTGCGCCCGGGCATGCTGCCGGTGATCGAGAAAGACCTGGGCCTCATGCGCATGATGGCGGGCTGGGTGGAGAGCCTGTCGGCCGACGGCAAGCGCCTCAAACCCCGCGAGGTGGTGGCCGAGTTCGACAACTACCTGCACGACGAGCTGGACCTGGTGCGCGAGGCGGCCAATGCCGCGCAATTGCGCCGCAACATGGCTGGCCTGGACCTGGTGCTGATCCCGGAAATCTTCTGGGATTTCTGCCATCCCGAGGTCATGGTGATGCAGCGCATGAATGGCGTTCCGATCAGCCAGGTCGAGCGTCTGCGCGATGCGGGGGTCGATATCCCGAAATTGGCGCGCGATGGCGTCACGATCTTTTTCACCCAGGTGTTTCGCGACGGCTTCTTTCATGCCGACATGCACCCGGGCAACATCCAGGTGAGCCTGGAGCCGGCCACATTCGGGCGCTATATCTCGCTTGATTTCGGCATCGTGGGCACCCTGACCGAATCCGACAAGGAATACCTGGCGCAGAACTTCGTGGCCTTCTTCCGCCGCGACTACAAGCGTGTGGCCGAGCTGCACATCGAAAGCGGCTGGGTGCCGCGGGAAACCCGCGTCAACGACCTCGAATCGGCCATCCGCGCCGTGTGCGAGCCGTATTTCGATCGACCGCTCAAGGAAATCTCGCTGGGCATGGTGCTGATGCGCCTGTTCCAGACGTCCCGGCGCTTTCAGGTCGAAATCCAGCCCCAGCTCGTGCTGCTGCAAAAGACGCTGCTCAACATCGAGGGCCTGGGCCGCCAGCTCGATCCGGAACTCGATCTCTGGAGCACCGCCAAACCCTTCCTCGAAAAGTGGATGCTCGAGCAGATGGGCCCGCAACGCCTGTGGCGCGAGCTGCGGGCCGAGGCGCCGCACTATGCCAAGCTGGTTCCAGAGCTGCCGCGCCTGCTTTATGACTATCTGAGCCGGCGGCCGGCCGAGTCGCACGGTGCCTTGCGCGATCTGCTGGAGGCACAAAAGCGCACCAACCGCCTGTTGCAAAGCATCATTTACGGCGGCCTGGGCTTTGTGCTGGGGCTGCTGGTGATGCAGCTGATGGTCAGGGTCCGGTTGTTCTGACGCGGACGGGGTCCGGTTTCTTTTTTCTTTTTTTCCTACTGTTCGCGACATCGAGGAGCATGCCGTGCTGTTGACCCTGGTTATCGTCTATCTCCTGATCACCATCGCCATTGGCCTGGTGGCCGCCAAGCGGGTCAAGAACGCCGCCGATTTTGCGATTGCCGGGCGCCACCTGCCGCTGTACATGATCGTCACCACCACGTTTGCCACCTGGTTTGGTTCGGAGACGGTGCTGGGGATACCGGCCAAATTCATCGAAGGCGGACTGGGCAATGTGGTCGAAGACCCGTTCGGTGCGGGGTTTTGCCTGATTCTGGTGGGGCTGTTCTTTGCGGGCAAGCTCTACCGCATGACGCTGCTGACCATCAGCGACTATTACCGCGAGCGCTATGGCCGTGCGGTGGAGGTCGTGTGCTCGCTGATCATCATGCTGAGCTACCTGGGCTGGGTTTCGGCCCAGGTCACCGCCTTGGGGCTGGTGTTCAATCTGCTGTCCGGCGGTGCCATCAGCATCCCTATCGGCATGACGATCGGGGTGGTGTCCATCCTGGCCTACACGCTGTTCGGTGGCATGTGGTCGGTGGCGGTGACCGACTTCATCCAGATGATCATCCTGGTGGTGGGGTTGACGGTGATCGCCGTGTTTGCCGGCAACATGGCCGGCGGGGCCGACAAGGTCATCGAGCTGGCCGCGAGCCGCGAGTTGTTCCGCTTTCTGCCAGAGCCGAAATTCCACGACATCGTGTTCTTCATCGCGGCCGGCATCACGATGATGTTTGGCTCGATTCCCCAGCAGGACGTCTTTCAGCGCGTGATGTCGGCCAACAACATCCAGGCCGCCACGCGCGGCCCCGTGATTGGCGGCATCTGCTACATCCTGTTTGCCTTTGTCCCGATGTTTCTGGTGGCCAGCGCGCTCCTCATCATGCCCGCCGAGACCGCAGCGCTGCTCCAGGACGACCCACAAAAGGTGCTGCCCATGCTGGTGCTGAACAAGATGCCCTTTGTGATGCAGGTGCTCTTTTTTGGCGCGCTGCTGTCGGCGCTCAAGTCCACCGCGTCGGCCACCCTGCTGGCGCCCAGCGTGACGTTTACCGAGAACATTTGGCGCCAGTTCCGTCCGCATGCCTCCGACAGGCAGCACCTGCGCACCATGCGCATCACCACGCTGGTGTTCAGCGGCCTGGTGCTGGCCTACGCGATTCGCATGGAAGGCACCTCCATCTATGAGCTGGTCTCCGGCGCCTACCAGGTGCCGCTGGTCGGCGCCTTTGTGCCGCTGGTGTTTGGCCTGTACTGGAAGCGGGCCACCACCCAGGGGGCGGTTTTTGCCATCGTGCTGGGTTTGTTGACCTGGCTGCTGTTTCTGGCAACTCCGGCTGGCCAGGTGTTTCCGGCGCAGCTGGCCGGTTTGTTGGCAGCGCTGGTGGGCATGCTGGCGGGCTCGCTGGGCCCGCAGGCCGTGCGCAACAGCCATGCCGTGCACCATCGCATGGTGGGAGTGGAATGAGCGCGGGGTGTTGAAGAAAGCGCTGCCGCCTATAATTGAAGGTTTTGCACTTTCCCCCAACACGCTCGTCATGCCTATATACGCCTACAAATGCGGCTCCTGCGGCCATGCCAAGGATGTGCTGCAAAAAATCTCGGACCCTCAGCTCACGGTGTGCCCCGCGTGTGGCGCCGAAGCCTTCTCCAAGCAGGTGACGGCCGCAGGCTTCCAGCTCAAGGGCTCCGGCTGGTATGTGACGGACTTCCGGGGTGGCAATGGTGGCAGCTCCGCCGCCGCCACCGATGCAAAAAGCGCTGGCCCAGGTGCTGCTGCCGGTGCCCCCGCTTCCGCGCCCGCCGCGGCCGACACCGGTGCCGCCAGTGCAGCCCCGGCCACCACGGCGGCCAGCGCCACCACTACGGACTGAGCCCTTCAATGTCCGCCTTGCGCAAATGGCTGTTCACCGGCCTGCTGGTGATTGTTCCGGGGGTGATCACCATCGCGGTGCTCAACTGGATCGTGGGCACGCTCGACCAGACCCTGCAGATCCTGCCGATTGCCTGGCACCCCGACAAGCTGCTGGGATTCCATATCCCGGGCTTTGGCGTGCTGCTGACCCTGCTGATCCTGCTGGTGGTGGGTGCGACGGCCAGCAACTTTGCCGGGCGCAAGCTGGTGCAGTGGGGTGATGCGCTGGTCAGCCGTATTCCGGTGGTGCGATCCATCTATTCGAGCGTCAAGCAGGTCTCCGATACGCTGTTTTCCGAAAGCGGCAACGCCTTTCGCACCGCCGTGCTGGTGCAATGGCCCCGTGAAGGGGTCTGGACCGTCGCCTTCATCACGGGCAATCCCAGCGGCGAAGTGGCGGCCTATCTGCGCGATGAGTTCGTCAGCGTGTATGTGCCCACCACCCCCAATCCCACCGGCGGGTATTTCGTGATGGTGCGCAAGAGCGACTGCGTCGAACTCGACATGAGCGTGGATGCAGCGCTCAAATACATTATTTCGATGGGCGTGGTCGCACCGTCCGACCCCGCCCTTGCCCCTGTCTCCTCCAAGTGAGTCTCTCTTAATGCGCCACAGCGGCGCCGGAAGTTTTGCCATGGCCATGCGTTCCCACTATTGCGGTCTTGTGACCGAAGCCCTGCTGGGCCAAACCGTCACCCTGTCGGGCTGGGTCAACCGCCGCCGCGACCATGGCGGTGTGATCTTCATCGACCTGCGCGACCGCGAAGGCTCGGTGCAGGTGGTCTGCGACCCCGACCGGGCCGAGATGTTCAAGACCGCCGAAGGCGTGCGCAACGAGTTCTGCGTGCAGGTCAAAGGCCTGGTGCGCGCGCGCCCCGAGGGCACGACCAATGACAACCTCCAAAGCGGCAAGATCGAGGTGCTGTGCCACGAGCTGAATGTGCTCAACCCTTCGGTCACGCCCCCGTTCCAGATCGACGAGGAAAACCTGTCGGAGACCACGCGCCTCACGCACCGTGTGCTCGATCTGCGCCGCCCCTACATGCAGAACAACCTGATGCTGCGCTACCGCGTGTCCATGGAAGTGCGCAAGTTCCTCGATGCCAACGGCTTCATCGACATCGAAACCCCCATGCTCACCAAGAGCACGCCCGAAGGTGCACGCGACTACCTCGTGCCCAGCCGCGTGCATGACGGGCATTTCTTTGCGCTGCCCCAGTCGCCCCAGCTGTTCAAGCAGCTCCTGATGGTGGCCGGTTTTGACCGCTACTACCAGATCACCAAGTGCTTCCGCGACGAAGACCTGCGCGCCGACCGCCAGCCCGAGTTCACGCAGATCGATATCGAGACCTCGTTCATGGACGAGCAGGAAATCCGCGACATGTTCCAGGGCATGATCAAGACGGTGTTCCAGAACACGCTGGGCGTGGACCTGGGCGAGTTCCCCGTCATGACCTACCAGGACGCGGCCCACCGCTTCGGCTCCGACAAGCCCGACCTGCGCGTCAAGCTCGAATTCACCGAACTGACCGACGTGATGAAGAACGTGGACTTCAAGGTGTTCTCGGGCGCCGCCAACATGAAGAACGGCCGCGTTGTGGCCTTGCGCGTACCCGGTGGCTCGGTCGAAGGTGGCGGCATCAGCCGCGGCGAGATCGACGCCTACACCGAATTCGTCAAGATCTACGGCGCCAAGGGCCTGGCCTATATCCGCGTCAACGAGCTGGCCAAGGGCCGCGACGGCCTGCAGTCGCCCATCGTGAAAAACATCCACGATGCGGCCCTGCAAGCGGTGCTGGAGCGCACGGGCGCCCAGGACGGCGACCTGCTGTTCTTCGGTGCCGACAAGGAAAAGATCGTCAACGACGCCATCGGCGCGCTGCGCATCAAGATCGGCCACAGCGAGTTCGGCAAGAAGAACGGCCTGTTCGACGACCGCTGGGCGCCGCTGTGGGTGGTGGACTTCCCCATGTTCGAGCATGACGAGGAAAACGACCGCTGGGTCGCCGTGCACCATCCCTTCACCGCCCCCAAGGACGGCCATGAGGACTACATGGTCACCGCGCCCGAGAAGTGCATCTCCAAGGGCTACGACATGGTGCTCAACGGCTGGGAAATGGGCGGTGGCTCGGTGCGTATCCATCGCGCCGACGTGCAGCAAAAAGTGTTCGACGCCCTCAAGATCACGCCCGAGGAAGCGCAGCAGAAGTTCGGCTTCCTGCTCGACGCCCTGCAATACGGCGCGCCCCCGCACGGCGGCCTGGCCTTTGGTCTGGATCGCATCGTCACGCTGATGACCGGTGCCGAGTCGATCCGCGACGTGATCGCCTTCCCCAAGACCCAGCGCGCCCAGTGCCTGCTGACCCAGGCGCCATCCGTCGTCGATGAAAAGCAGCTGCGCGAACTGCACATCCGCCTGCGCAATCCCGATGCCGTGAAAGTGGATTGAGCTGCCGGACTTTGTGCAAAATTCAGGGGCGCCTTCGGGGCGCCCTTTTTCTTGGGGAGACCAGATGGCCACGCGCCCCAGTCCTTGGATCCACAGTGCAGGCGCTGCGATGCCGGGGCCGACCTTGCCGGAGACGACGTTCAAGATCCCGCAGTCGGTGCTGGTGGTGATCCACACGCCGGCGCTCGAAGTGCTGCTGATCCGCCGCACGGTCGATGCGCCCGATGGCCAGGCATTCTGGCAATCGGTCACCGGCAGCAAGGACAGCCTGCGAGAGAGCTGGCACGAAACCGCCGTGCGCGAGGTGTGGGAAGAAACCGGCATCCGCGCGGAAGCCCCCGGATGTACGCTGCGCGACTGGGGCCTGGAAAATGTCTACGACATCTATCCGCAATGGCTGCAGCGCTACGCGCCGGGCGTGCGGCGCAACATCGAGCGCGTGCTGGGGCTGCAGGTGCCCGCTGGCACGCCGGTGGTGCTGAGCCCGCGCGAGCACCAGGACTGGGCCTGGTGGCCCTGGTGCGAGGCGGCCGATCGCTGTTACTCGCCGTCCAATGCCGAGGCCATCCTGTTGCTGCCACAATTTGCCCTGCCATGAACCCATCGCCCCACGCTTCCGACATTCTGCGCATTGCCACCTACAACATCCACAAGGGTGTGCAGGGCATAGGTCCGGCGCGCCGCCTGGAGATCCACAACCTGGGCCTGGCGGTGGAGCAGCTCGATGCCGACATCGTCTGCCTGCAGGAGGTGCGCAAGCTGCACCGCCGGGAAGCCGCGTATTTCCAGCGCTGGCCCGATGTGCCGCAGGCCGAATACCTGGCGCCCGAGGGCTACGAGGCGATCTACCGCACCAATGCGTTCACGCGCCATGGCGAGCACGGCAACGCGCTGCTGTCGCGCTGGCCGGTGATCGGGCACCAGCATGAAGACATCTCCGACCACCGCTTCGAGCAGCGTGGCCTGCTGCATGTGGAAGTGGACGCGCATGGCCGCCGCGTGCATGTGATCGTGGTGCATCTGGGGCTGATTCCCGGCAGCCGGGTGCGGCAGGTCGAGCGCCTGCAGCGGTTCATCGAGCGCGAGGTGCCACCGGGTTCGCCCGTGGTGGTGGCCGGGGACTTCAACGACTGGGGGGCGCAGATCAAGCGCATGCTGGCGGGCTTTGGCCTGTATGAGTTTGATGCGCCGCGCGCCTTTACCTACCCCGCCCGGCTCCCGCTGGTGCAGCTGGACCATGTCTATGTGCGCGGGCTGTCGCCCATCGGGCTGCATGTGCCGCGTGGGCGCATCTGGTGGCGCATGTCCGACCACCTGCCGCTGATTGCCGAGTTCCAGCTCTGAGCGGCCGATGACGCGGGTGGCCGATTTCGCCAAAGACCACCGGGTGCGCCTGCTGCAGGGCGCGCAGGAACTGTTTCCGGCGCTGATCGAGGCCATGGATGCGGCGCTTTCCGACATCCAGTTCGAGACCTACATCTTTGATTGCACCGGCGCGGGGGAGCAGGTGGCCGAGGCGCTGATCCGCGCCGCGCAGCGCGGCGTGCGCACCCACCTGGTGGTGGATGGCGTGGGCACCGGGCCACTGCCCAGGGCCTGGCAACAACGCCTGCGGGCGGCGGGCGTGCAGGTGCGGGTGTATTCGCCGCTGGGGCCGCTGGGGCTGCTGCTGCCCCACCGCTGGCGCCGCCTGCACCGCAAGCTGTGCGTGGTTGATGGCCTGCTGGTGTTTTGCGGCGGCATCAATGTGCTGGATGACCTGTACGACCCCAACCATGGCACGCTCGATGCGCCGCGGTTTGATTTTGCCGTGCAGGCCACCGGTTCCCTGGCGGGGCAGGCGAGCCAGACCATGGAGCGCCTGTGGTGGCGCCTGCAGGCGGTGCGTGACGTGCGCCTGCACCGCTTGCCGCAAGCCGTGCGCGACCTGCGCGCCGCCAGCGCGACCCGGCACGCCACGCAGCACGATCCGGACACGCCCGGCATGCGGGCGGCGCTGGTGCTGCGCGACAACGTGCGCAACCGCAGCCGCATCGAGAAGGCCTACCGGCGCGCCATTGGCGCCGCGCGCCACGAGATCATCATCGCCAACGCCTATTTCGTGCCCGGCGGCAAACTGCGCCGCGCCCTGGTCCTGGCGGCCCGTCGGGGTGTGCGCGTGCAGCTGCTGCTGCAGGGACGCTACGAATATTTCATGCAGTACCACGCGGCGCGGCCGGTGTATGGCGCGCTGCTGGCGGCCGGGGTGGAGATCCACGAATACGAGCCCAGCTTCCTGCACGCCAAGGTGGCGGTGATCGATGCCCACGGCGACAAGCCCTGGGCCACGGTGGGTTCGTCCAACCTGGACCCTTTGAGCCTGCTGCTGGCGCGCGAGGCCAATGTGGTGGTCGAAGATGCCGCCTTTGCCGTTGACCTGCGCCAGCGCCTGGTGCATGCCATGCAGCACGCCGGGCGGCGCATGGATCCGGCCCGCTACGCCGGTCGCCCCCTGCGCCAGCGCGTGCTCGACCGCGTGGCCTTTGGCCTGATGCGCCTGGCCCTGTGGGTCACGGGGAACCGGTACTGAGCCTGCACACCCTGATTTGCTATTGAATAGGTAGCTATTGGCGCTTGTCGCATAAGCGCTTGAAGGCTAAAACCCTTGAAACTGGCAGGCTGGCATTCACTGGTAGGATGCAGCCATGTTCAGTCAACCAGTTGCCGATATGACGCCCATTCCGCCGGATGAAGGCACGCCTGTTTCCGTGAAGATCCGCGAGCGCATTGCCGCGGCGCGCAAGCGCTTCAACGCCAACGACAACATTGCCGAATTCATCGAGCCCGGCGAGCTGGAGCGGCTGCTCGACGAGGTCGAGGTGAAGATGCAGGGCGTGCTCGACAGCCTGGTCATCAACACCCAGGACGACCACAACACCAACAACACCGCGCGCCGCGTGGCCAAGATGTACCTCAACGAGGTGTTCAAGGGCCGCTATGTGCAGGTGCCACCCATTACCGAGTTTCCCAACGCCGAGCACCTCAACGAACTCATGATCGTGGGGCCGCTCACCGTGCGCAGTGCCTGCAGCCACCATTTTTGCCCCGTCATGGGCAAGATCTGGATCGGCATCATGCCCAACGAGCACACCAACGTGATCGGCCTGTCCAAATACGCCCGCATCGTCGACTGGGTCATGGGCCGCCCGCAGATCCAGGAAGAGGCCGTGGTGCAGCTGGCCGATCTCATCATGGAAAAAACCCAGCCCGACGGCCTGGCCATCGTGATGGAGGCCAGCCACTTCTGCATGTCCTGGCGCGGTGTGCGCGACATGGACAGCAAGATGATCAACTCCGTGATGCGCGGCGTGTTCCTCAAGGACAGCGCCCTGCGCCGCGAATTCCTCTCGCTCATTCCAGGAAGGAACTGACATGCTCGTACGCCTGCTCTATGCCAGCCGTGCGGTGGACACTTCGCCTGCCGCCATCGAGGCCATCCTCACCCAATCGCGCCAGCACAACCCGGGCTGCGGCATCACCGGCATCCTGTGCTATGGCGGCGGGGTCTTCCTGCAGGCCATCGAGGGCGGGCGCTCCGCCGTCAACGAACTGTATGGCCACATCCAGCGCGACCCGCGCCACCAGAACGTGGAGCTGCTGCACTACGAAGAGATTGCCGAGCGGCGCTTTGGCGGCTGGACCATGGGGCAGGCGAACCTGTCCAAGATCAACCACTCCATCCTGCTCAAATATTCCGAAAAACCCGAGCTCGACCCGTATGCGGTGTCGGGCAAGGTGTCGTTCGCGTTGCTCGAAGAGCTGATGGCGACGGCGAGCATCATCGGCCGCGCCTGAAAAGCGGGTTTGCTTTGCTACTGCGCGGCTGGATCTTGCGCCCGCGGTGCTCGCCGCACGGGAGTGCGGCTGTGCTCCTCGACGCAAGCTGAGGCCGCTCGCTACGCCAATCCCTCCCACTTTTCCTGGATACCATCGGGATGCAACTTCTTGGGCCGCAGCCGCCGACACGGCGCTGCGGCCCTTTGCATTCAAGCTCTGCGATCTGCGCAAACGCCCATGACGACCGACCTGGCCACCCCCATGCTGCTGGGCTGCGATTTTTCCAGCAGCCCCAGCCGGCGCAAGCCCATCGTGCTGGCGCTGGGCCAGCGCGTGGCAACGCGGGTGCAGCTGCGAGGGCTGGAAACTTTCGACACCCTTGATGGACTGGCCCGCTGGCTGGCCCAGCCGCGTGCCTGGGTGGGCGGTTTTGATCTGCCCTTTGGCCTGCCGCGCGCGCTGGTGCAGGCGCTGGGCTGGCCGCTGCAGTGGCATGCGTGCATGCAGCACTACCGCACGCTCACGCGGGCGCAGATCCGCGACCAGTTCGCCGCGTTCTGTGACGCACGCCCCGTGGGCGGCAAGTTTTCCCACCGGGCCACCGACGGGCCCGCAGGCTCCAGCCCATCCATGAAATGGGTCAACCCGCCCGTGGCCTACATGCTGCACGCCGGCGTGCCGCTGCTGCTGGATGCGGGCGTGCACCTGCCGGGCCTGCACCCCGGCGACCCGCAGCGCGTGGCGCTGGAGGCCTACCCCGGCCTGCTGGCCCGCGAGATCCTGGCGCGCCGCAGCTACAAGAGCGACGACCGCGCCAAGCAAACGCCCGACCGGCTGATCGCCCGCAAGGACCTGGTGCACGCACTCGAGATGGGCCAGAGCCGCCTGGGCCTGCGGCTCAAGCTCAGCCACGCCCAGCGCGATGCGCTCGTGGACGACGCCAGCGGCGATTGCCTGGACGCCGTGCTGTGCCTCATGCAGGTGGCCTGGGCGCAGCAGCGCCATGAAGCGGGCGACGCGCTCTATGGCCTGCCCCAGGGGCTGGACGGCCTGGAGGGCTGGATTGTCACGGCCTGACCTGCGCCGCCGCCCTGGCCGCGCGACGCACCGGCCGATGCGGCGGCATCTTCCGCAGGGTTTGTGCCGCGACGTTGGCACAATGGACAGCTACCGTATTGGTAGATACTCCTGGCCATGCCTGCTTTCGAAACCCTGCTCACTTTCTTTGGCGTGTCGGTGCTGCTGGGCCTGACACCCGGCCCTGACAACCTGTTTGTGCTGCTGCAATCGGCCCAGCGCGGCTGGCGTGCCGGCATGGCGGTGGTGGTGGGCCTGTGCGCCGGCCTCGTGGTGCACACCGCGGCCGTGGCCCTGGGGCTGGCGGCCGTGTTTGCCGCATCGGCCATGGCGTTCACCGTGCTCAAGTACTGCGGCGCGGCCTATCTGGCCTATCTGGCGTGGCAGGCCCTGCGGGCACCCGCCGCCACGGCCCAGGAGTCCGCCAGTGGCCAGGGCAATCCGGGCAGCCCCGCTGGCCCCAGCCTGGGGCGCATGGTGGGGCGCGGCATGGTCATGAACCTCACCAACCCCAAGGTGCTGGTGTTCTTCCTGGCCTTTTTGCCGCAGTTCGCCGACCCGGCGCGTGGCAGCGTGGCGCTGCAGCTGATGCTGCTGGGGGTGGTGTTCATGCTGGCCACGCTGCTGGTGTTCGGGGCCATCGCCTGTTTTTCCGGGGGCTTCGGGGTGCTGCTGCAGCGCTCGGCGCGCGCGCAGAACGTGCTCAACCGCATGGCGGGCCTGGTGTTTCTGGGCCTGGCGGTGCGGCTGGCCACGGCCGAGCGCTGACGCCTTTTCGGCCAGTCGCCGCACGGCCGGACGCGGCAGGTTGCACCGCCAGCAGACTATCAAATCAATAGCTGCTGGCGCTTGTTGCATAAGCGCTAGAGAAAAAATTCTTGAATTGTCATGCCCGGGTTTGATAATGGACGCATGACCGAACTCCTCCTCATCCGCCATGGCGAAACCGACTGGAACCGCGAGCTGCGCTTCCAGGGCCAGGTGGATGTGCCCCTGAACGCCACCGGGCACACGCAGGCGCACCGTCTGGCGCAGCGCCTGAGGGTGGAGAACCTGGCGGTCGATCATCTGGTGTGCAGCGATCTCATCCGCACCCAGCAGACGGCACAGCCCGCGCTGGCCGCGTTGCTGCCGCAACTGTCGCTCGATGCGCTGACCGACCCGCGCCTGCGCGAGCAGCATTTTGGCGTGGTGGACGGCCTGCGCGTGGACGATATCAAGGTGCAGCACGCCGCGGCCTGGGCGCAGTGGCTGCGCTTCGATGCCGATGGCGGCATGCCCGGCGGCGAGACCGCGCGGCAGTTCCACGCACGGGTGATGGAGGCGTTGCGCAGTCTGGCCCACCAGCATGCGGGGCAGACCGTCATCGTGGTCACGCACGGCGGCGTGCTCGACATGGTGTGGCGCACCGCGCGCGGCCTGGGTCTGGGCGGCCCGCGCCAGAGCGAGATCCCCAACGCGGGCCTGAACCGCGTGCGCCTGCAGGGCGATGCCATCGAGATCGTGCACTGGGCCGACACGCAGCACCTGGCCGGCCTGCCGGCACAGCCCGTGTACGACCAGACCCGGTTGCAGCGCGCCGAAGGCGTCAGGCCTGCCTGACGCCCTTGTCGCCCCTTACCAGTGCCAGATAGGCGCTGCGGGTCTGCGCCGACACGGCATTCACCAGCTGCTCGTGCGGCGTCTTGTGCCGCGCCAGCATGCGTGCCGTGGCGATGGTCTTGGACTTGCAGAACCAGTGGCAGGTGTGCTGCATCAGAAACAGTTCGGCCGACATCGTGAAGGCCTTGTCGCGCGGGGCCAGATGCGCCCCGTTGCGGACCATGTTCTCGATGCCCCGGGCGTGAATGGCCAAGGCCTGGCGCATGTCGAAGGTGGTGGCCGGAAACAGCTGGCTGGCAAATGGAACCGCCATGGCAAAGCGGCTGACGCGGGCGTCGGCCTCGTTCACCTGGGCGAACTCGGCGGCGAATCGGTTGAATTGCTCGCTCAGCTGCGACTCGGTGCTGCCCAGCAGGCTCCAGATCTGGTCGCGCCGCTCGGGCGTGCTCTCGCCCAGCGCGCGCAGATAGCCCTCGGTCAGGGTCTCCATGAGTTTTTCGATCTGGTAATGGCCCAGGTGGCTGGCCAGCAGGGCAATGCGCTTGCGTTGCTGCTGGTGGTTGAGGATGTAGCTGCCGATGGCGATCAGGAGGGCGAGGGTGAGAATGTCCATGGCCTGTTTATATCCCCGGCGGCTGGGGCCAGGCTTTCTGCGGGGCGCGAATCTGCTCGAACGCATGGGCCAGCTGCAGCACACCCAGGTCATCGAAGCGCGGGCCGGCGATCTGCAGGCCGATCGGCAGGCCGCTGGCCGTGTAGCCGCAGTTCACCGACGCAGCGGGCTGCTCCGACATGTTGAAGGGCACGGTGAAGCCGATGTGCTCCAGCGGGCGCAGCGGGTCGTTGGTGGGCGAGGGCAGCTCGGCTGCAAAGGCCGGCATGGGCGCCACGGGCGAGATCACGTAGTCGAAGGCATTGCAGGCGCGCACGGTGGCCACGCGGGTCAGGTGGAACTGCTGGCTGGCGTGAAACACTTCGGTGCCGCTCAGGCCCGCGGCGCTGTCGGCCCAGGCGCGGATGTAGGGCAGCACCTTGCGCTGCTGTGCCGCCGGCAGGGCCTGCAGATCGGTGAGCGAACGCAGGCGCCAGAAATGGTCCATGCCGTCGAGCATGGCCTGCGTCATGAAGGGCTGCATGGGCACGATATGGGCGCCGGCCTGCTCCAGCCAGCGGGCTGCCTGTTCGATGGCGGCGCGCACCTCGGGCTCGACGGCGAGGCCGCAGCCCGCCTCCAGCAGCAGGCCGATGTGCAGACCGCGAAGGTGTTCGGCACCCTGGTCGAACCGGCCCCAGGCGATGTCCTGCGCGGGCAGGGCCATGCTGTCGCGCGCGTCGCTCTGGCCCAGCACCTGCATCATCAGCGCGGCGTCCGCCACCGTGCGTGTCATGGGGCCGGCGGCGCGGCCGGTGTAGGGCGGATCGATGGGAATGCGGCCCAGGCTGGGCTTCAGGCTGAAAATGCCGCACCAGCTGGCCGGCAGGCGCAGCGAGCCGCCGATGTCGGTGCCGATGTGCAGCGGGCCATAGCCTGCGGCAGCCGCGGCGCCTCCGCCCGCGCTGGAGCCGCCGGGGCCCTTGGACAAATCCCAGGGGTTGCGCGACAGCGGATGAAAGCTCGACAGTCCCGAGGACAGCATGCCGTAGTCGGGCATGGTGGTCTTGGCCACGACCACGGCGCCGGCTTCGCGCAGGCGCGCGGCTGGCGGTGCGTCGGCGGCGGCGGGCACCAGCGTGGTGGCCGCGGTGCCCAGGGGCATGGGGTCGCCGAGCGTGGCGATGTTTTCCTTGATGGTGGCGGGCACGCCATCGAGCGCACCGAGGGGCTCGCCGCGCAGCCAGCGGGCTTCTGATGCCCTGGCCTGCGCCAGGGCGGCTTCGGGGCGCAGCAGGTAGGTGGCCTGGATGTGGGGCTCCCAGCGCCCGATGTGGGCCAGCACATCGGCGACCACCTCGACCGGGGACAGGGTGCGCTGGCGGTAGGCCGCGAGCAGGGCGTGGGCGGGCAGGTCGTGCAGGGCGTTCATGGTGCGGGTGGCGCCGGTGTCAGGACCAGGAAAGGGCCGAGAGATCGTTCACGAAGATGGGCATGTCTTTCCACAGCCCCCGGAGGTTCTTGTTCGCCACCGTTACCCATTGCGGCTGGTAGAGGAAACCGTGCACGGCCTCTTCGGCCAGCAGGCGCTGCGCGTCGCCCAGCAGGCGGGCGCGGTCGGCCGGGCGCGGGGCGTTCTTGATCTTGTCGAACAGCGTGTTGAACTGCGGCGAGTTGTAGCCCCAGTAGTAGTCGGGCTTGGCAAAGTTGCCCAGGTCGAAGGGCTCGACATGCGAGATGAGCGTGAGGTCGTAGTTCTTGTTGCCGTAGGTGCCGCTGAGCCACTGGGCCCATTCCACGTTCTGGATCTTGCACACGATGCCGATCTTGGCCAGCTGCGCCGCAATCACCTCGCCGCCCTGGCGGGCATAGGGCGGCGGGGGCAGGGTGAGCGTGAGTTCCAGCGGGATCTTGACGCCGGCCTCGGCCAGCAGCTTTTTGGCCTTGTCGATGTCAAAGGGGTTGATGCCCGTGGTGTCCACATAGCCGAACGCGCCTGGCACATAGTGGCTGCCAATGGGCACGCCATAGCCGTCGCCAGCACCTTCGATGACGGCCTTGCGGTCGATGGCGGCGACAATGGCACGGCGCACGCGCACGTCGCTCAGGGGCTTTCGGTCGTTGTTGATGGCCAGGATGGTCTTGGCGCGCGAGCCGCTCACCACCACCTGAAAACGCGGGTTGGCCTTGAACTGGGCCACGCTGCGCGGCGTGACGCGGGCGAACAGGTCCACGTCGCCGGCCAGCAGCGCCGCCACCTGGGCGGCCGGGTCGGAAATGAAGCGGAACGTGGCCCGGCGCATCCTGATGCTGCCGGGTGCCAGAAAGCCTGGCCATGCGTTCAGCGTGATGGACGCACCCCGGTTCCAGGCGCCCAGCACATAGGGGCCGGTGCCCACGGGCCGGGTGGCGTTGGTGGCGGCGCTTTGGGGCTCGACGATGATGGCCGTGGCCTGGCCCAGCACGAACAGGAAGTCGGGGTCGATGTCCTTGTGGATCAGTACCACGGTGTGGTCGTCCACCACCTGGGTGGTGAGGTTGGCAAAGGTGCGCTTGTCCTTGTTGGTGCTCTTGTCGCTGCCCGCACGGTCGAACGAGAACTTGACCGCGCTGGCAGTGAAAGGCACGCCATTGCTGAACTTCACCCCCCGGCGCAGGCGCAGGGTGTAGGTTCGCAGATCGGGCGACACCTCCCAGCTTTCGGCCAGCAGCGGCGACACGCTGCCGTCGGTGTTGATCCGGGTGAGCGTCTCGAAGATGTTGTAGTGCACGATCTCGGCGATGGCCGAGGCGGCGCCGGCCGTGGGGTCCAGTCCCGGTGGCTCCAGCGTCATGGCCAGCACCACGGTGTCCTTGCGGCTCTGGGCCAGGGCACCCCAGGGCGCAGCCAGGGGGGCAGCAGCGATGGCGCCAGTGGCCAGGACGGAGCGGCGGTTCAGCATGTTCGATTTCTCCAGACGAAACAAGGTGATGGGGCTCCCGCTTGCAGAGGTGCCCTTGGTCAGAAAGGATTCTTTTTACACCATGGGGCGCAGGGCTTCGCCGGCCCTCTGCGCCCGGCGTGCCCGGGCACGCCCCGGCTCGATGCGGGGCACGGCGTTGACCAGGGCGCGGGTGTAGGGGTGCCGCGCGTTGTAGAACAGTTCCTCGGGCGCGCCGCGCTCCACGATGCGCCCCTGGTACAGCACCACCACCTCGTCGCACAGGTGGTTCACCACGGCCAGGTCGTGGCTGATGAGCAGGTAGGTGATGCCGAACTGCTGCTGCAAATCCAGCATCAGGTTGAGCACCTGGGCCTGCACCGAGACATCGAGCGCACTCACGGGCTCGTCGGCCACGATCAGGCGGGGACGGGTGATGAGCGCGCGTGCAATCGCGATGCGCTGGCGCTGGCCGCCCGAGAACTCGTGCGGGTATTTGTCCAGGTCGGTACTGCGCAGGCCCACCTGTGCCAGCACCTGCGCGGCCTGTTCGCGTTGCTCGGCACGGCTGGTGCGGCCCTGGGCCTGCAGCGGCTCGGTGACGATGCGTTCCACCGGTTGGTGCGGGTCCAGCGAGCCATAGGGGTCCTGGAACACCATCTGGAAGTCGCGCCGCGCATGCCGCAATTCGGCGGCAGTCAGGCGGTGCAGGTCGCGGCCCAGCAGGTGCACCGTGCCGGCGGTAGGGGTGTCGAGCGCCATCACCAGCCGGGCCAGCGTGGACTTGCCCGAGCCCGATTCGCCCACGATACCCAGGCTGCGGCCCGACTCCACGCGCAAGTCCACGCCCTGCAGGGCCTGCACCTGCTGCGGCGTTTGACACAGGTGCGTGCGCGGCAGCGGGTAGTGGCGCACCAGTTGCGTGACCTGCAGCAGGGGCGGGTGTGCACCGGCGGCCATTGTTGAATCATGTGGGCCTGTAGCGCCTATAGCTTGTGCGCTAGCAGCTATCACTTCAGTAGTATTTGCAGGATTCATGCGCGGGCCCCGTGCGCGACGGCCACCGCATCCAGCCGGATGCAGCGCACCAGGTGTCCTGCACCCCCGGTGCCCAGCGGCACGGGCGGCGGTGCGGTGCTGTGGCAGGCGGCCACCGTGAAACCGCAGCGCCCGGCAAAGGGGCAGCCGGCGGGCAGGTGGGTCAGTTCGGGCACGGTGCCCGCGATGGTGGCCAGGCGCGGGCGCTCGCCGGCGCGGCGCGGCACCAGTTGCGGGCGCGCCGCCAACAGGCCGCGCGTGTAGGGGTGGGCCATGGCCGAAAAAACCGTCTCCGTGGGGCCGCTCTCCACCACGCTGCCGCCATACATGACCAGCATGCGGTCCGCGTTCTGCGCGATCACGCCCAGGTCGTGCGAGATCAGGATCAGCGCCATGCCGCGCTCGGCCACCAGGTCGCCGATGAGGTCCAGAATCTGCTGCTGCACGGTCACGTCGAGCGCCGTGGTGGGCTCGTCGGCAATCAGCAGATCGGGCCCGCAGGCCAGCGCCATGGCAATGGTGATGCGCTGGCGCTGCCCGCCCGAGAACTGGTGCGGGTAGTCCTCCAGGCGCCGGGCGGCGTCGGCAATGCCCACGCGCTCCAGCAGGGCCAGGGCCTCGCGGCGTGCCGCAGTGCGGCCCATGCCGCAGTGCAGTCGCAACGGCTCGGCCACCTGGTCGCCAATGCGGTGCACGGGGTTCAGCGCCGCCATGGGCTCCTGAAAGACCATGCCGATGCGGTTGCCGCGCAGGCGGCACAGCGCGGTGTCGTCCAGCCCCACCAGTTCCTGTCCATCCAGAAGAATGCTGCCGCTGGCCTGCGCCGCTTCGGGCAGCAGGCCCATGAGCGCCAGGGCGGTGAGCGACTTGCCACAGCCCGATTCGCCCACCAGGCCCAGGGTCTCGCCGCGGTGGAGCGTGAAATCGATGCCGCGCACGGCGTCGGCGGCGCCCCGGTGGGTGTGCAGGTGAATGCGCAGCTGGGTGACCTGCAGCAAGGGCGTGGGTGCGGTGGATGGGCGGTCGGTCGGCATCAGCGTTGGCGGGTCAGACGGGGGTCGAGCAGATCACGCAGGCCGTCGCCCAGCAGGTTCAGGCCCAGCACGGCCAGGGCAATGGCCACGCCGGGCCACACGGCCAGCAGTGGTGCCTGGAACATGAGGGTCTGGGCGTCGCTGAGCATGCGGCCCCAGGATGGCTGCGGGGGTTGTGTGCCCAGGCCCAGGTACGACAGCGCCGCCTCGGCCAGGATGGCAATGGCGAACTGCACCGTGGCCTGCACGATCAGCACCGAGGCGATGTTGGGCAGCACATGTTCGAGCGTGATGCGCACACTGCCCTTGCCGCAGGCCCGCGCCGCCAGGATGAAATCGCGCGACCCCACGGCGTTGGCCGAAGCCCGCGTCACCCGCGCAAAGGTGGGAATGTTGAAGATGCCGATGGCGATGATCGAATTGACGATGCCCGCGCCAAACACCGCTGTCATCATGATGGCCGACAGAATGGCCGGAAAGGCGAAGGTGAAGTCGGCCAGCCGCATGATGGCTTCTTCCACCCAGCCACGCCGCGCGGCGGCAAGCAGCCCGAGCGCCACGCCCAGGCCCATGCCAATGCCTACCGCGATCACACCCACCAGGAGCGAGTTGCGCGCGCCCACCAGCAGCAGCGAGGCCACGTCGCGGCCAAAGGCGTCGGTGCCCAGCCAGTGCAGGCCGCTGGGCGGCTGCAGCTTGGCCGGCAGGTCCATGTCGTAGGGCGACCAGGGCGTCCAGACCAGCGACAGGGCCGCGGCGGCCAGCAGCAGCAACACCAGCACCGCACCGGCAACAAAGCTGCGGTGGCGCAGGGCGCGGTGCAGCCAGCGGGGGGGCGGCGCAATGGAGGATGAAGTGGTCGCGCTCATCGGCTTGTCCGCATCTTCCCGTGGCGCCGGCGGTGCTGGAGACCGGCACGCCCGCAGGCCAGTGCCACCGTGGAACTGGCTCTGCCAGGCCACGGGTGGCGTCCCCCTGGGGGGAAGGCGCGCAGCGGCTCAGGGGGGTAATTCATATATCGCTGGCCTTCACGCGCGGGTCGATCACGGCGTACAGCAGGTCCACCAGGAAGTTGACAGCGACCACCATGGCCGCCAGCAGCATCACGCAGTTGCGCACCACGATCAGGTCGCGGTTGGCGATCGACTGGAAGATCAGCCGGCCCAGGCCCGGAAGATAAAACACGTTCTCCACCACGATGGTGCCGGCCAGCAGGTTGGCGAACTGCAGACCCATCACGGTGACGACCGGGATCATGGCATTGCGCAGTACATGGCCCCACAGCGCCGCCCGCCGTGAAAGGCCCTTGGCGCGCGCGGTGCGCACGAAATCCTCGCGCAGCACATCCAGCACGGCCGAGCGCGTGATGCGCGCCAATATGGCTGCCTGCACCACCGCCAGGGCGATGGCCGGCAGGAGCAGCGCCTTCAGGGCTGCAATCGGGCTGCCGCCGCTGTCTTCGGTCCAGCCCGGAAACCCGCCGGCGGCAAACCACTGCAGCTTCACCGAGAACAGCAAGATCAGCAGGATGGCGAACCAGAAGTTGGGGATGGCAATGCCCAGCTGGGCCAGGCCCATCGTGCCCACATCGCCCCAGCGGTTGTGGCGCGCGGCGGCGTAGAGGCCGGCCGCGAGTGCCAGCACCGTGCTGAGCACCATCGCCATCAGCGCCAGCGGTACCGTGAGCGCCAGGCGCTCCAGCACCAGTTCCAGCACCGGGCTGCCATAGGCGTAGCTGTCGCCCATCTCACCCACCAGCAGACCGCCCATCCATTGCCAGTAGCGCTGCGCCGCGGGCTGGTCCAGCCCCAGCTGGGTGGCAAGGGCGGCCACCGCGTCGGGTGGGGCATCGGGCCCCATGAGCACCTGGGCGGCATTGCCCGGCAGGATGTCCAGCACCAGGAACACGACCACCGATGCGCCGAGCAGCGTGGCCAGAAGGGTCAGGAATCGCTTGAGAAGAAAGAAACCCATGGGTTGGTGCGGGTGGTGCTTGTCCGTGTGCTTCAGCCGGTTGGAGAAGGCGGCTTGCGCAGCATACCGGCAAAGCACCCCTGATCGCAGTGGTGTGTTGTGCCGGGGGTCAAGGCGGTGCAGGGCAGGGGCGCGGGATAATCCAGGGCATGACCGTCTTCTTGAACTCTCCGTATCGGCATCCGGCCTGCCCGCTTTCCGCAGGGAGGTCCGCATGGCGCTGAGGATCACCGACGAGTGCATCAACTGCGATGTGTGCGAGCCCGAGTGCCCGAATCAGGCCATCTCTGTGGGCGAGGAAATCTACGAGATCGATCCCGACAAGTGCACGGAATGCGTGGGCCATTTCGACGAGCCCCAGTGCGTGCAGCTGTGCCCGGTGGCATGCATCCCGGTGGACCCCCGGCATGTGGAGAGCCGGGAAACGCTGTGGCAGAAGTTCCAAAGACTGCAGGCGGCCACCAAGGTTTGAGTGTGTTGGGCCTCTGGCACTTGTTCATTCAGTGCCAGAGGCGATAAAAACAGTAGTGCACTGAGGGCGCAGCCGCTGCGGAATGTCACTGGCCTTCGGGGCGCGGTGGCTTGGGACGCGGGGGTTTGGTGGTATGGACCAGCAGCGTGGCTTTGTCCATGTCGCCCGCCAGCATGGCGGCCTGGGCCTTGAGCGAATGCTGGATGCTGTCCTCGATCAGGGTGCGCTGGTCGGGCGAGGGTTTTTTCAGGACCCAGTTGGCCACTTCGGCCTTGACGCCCGGATGGCCGATGCCGATGCGCAGGCGCCAGTAATCGGGTGAACCGAGCTGGGCATGGATGTCCCGCAGGCCGTTGTGTCCGGCATGGCTGCCGCCGCGCTTGAGTTTCACCTGGCCGGGTGCAATGTCCAGTTCATCGTGCGCCACCAGGATTTCCTCGGGCTGGATCTTGAAGAACCGCGCGAGCGAGGCCACTGATTTCCCTGACAGGTTCATGAAGGTCTGGGGTTGCAGCAGCCAGACACTCTGGCCATGCACGCTGGTGCGGGCCACCAGGCCGTGGTAGCTGCGCTCGGGCACCAGCGTGGCCCTGAGTTCGCGCGCCAGCGCATCTATCCACCAGAACCCCGCGTTGTGGCGGGTGGCCTCGTAGTCGGGCCCCGGGTTGCCCAGGCCCACAAACAGTTTGATCATGTGCGCAATTATCGGTAGCTACCAATGAAAACGGCCCACACAGGTGGGCCGTTGGATGCGGCGCTGCCGAGGCAGGCCGCAGAGACCGGTGCGCCGGTCTTACTTCTTGCCCTTGCCCTTGCCCTTGGCATCGGCGGCAGGTGCCGCGTCGGCAGCAGGTGCAGCCACTTCCACCACGGGGTTGGCCACGGAGACCAGCACGGGGTTGTTGTTCTGGCCGCCACGGATCACGGCGTTCACGCCCTTGGGCAGCTTGATGTCCTTGAGGTGCAGGGAAACACCCTTCTTCAGCGTGCTCAGGTCCACGGCAATGAACTCTGGCAGG
Source organism: Acidovorax sp. GW835-FHT14B10 (assembly GCF_058793725.1). NCBI lineage: Bacteria > Pseudomonadati > Pseudomonadota > Betaproteobacteria > Burkholderiales > Comamonadaceae > Acidovorax > Acidovorax sp. GW835-FHT14B10. The sequence goes on along the minus strand of NZ_JBXAGC010000002.1, from coordinate 74,220 downwards.
TCCGACGGCATGCAGGTCACATCGAGTTCGTTCACGATGGGGTTCACCAGGCACTTGTCCACCTTGACCGCGTCGGATTCTTCGGCGCCGCTGTAGTGCAGTGGCACCTTCATGTGCAGCTTGGTCTTTTCGTCCACGCGCTGGAAGTCGATGTGCAGCACCAGTTGCTTGTAGGGGTGGTATTGCACGTCGCGCAGCAGCACCTTGGAGGTGGTGTCGGCCAGTTCCATGTCCAGCACGCTGGAGTGGAAGGCTTCCTTCTTGAGGGCGTGCCACAGTGCGTTGTGGTCGATCTCGATGAGTTGGGGTTCGGCGGAACCACCATACACGATGCCAGGCGTCTTGCCCGAATTGCGCAGACGGCGGCTCGCACCCGTACCCTGCTTGGCGCGCTCAAAAGCGACGAAGTTCATAGTTAGCTCCTGAAAAGGGACGACCGCGACCAGTCATTCCCTGTTGAAAAAAGGCTTGTTGCGCCCGGATGGCGGCAAGCCCACAACAATGTCCCCGAACAGGCAAGCCTCCCGAAGGAGGCCTGCAAGCATCTGAACCGGCGACAACCATGCCTCGCGAGAGGCGGGGCCGACGCTCAGAAAAGATTCTCTTGGTCCGAGAACAAACTCATCACCGACTCACCCTTGGCAATGCGCTGGATCGTCTCGGCGATCAGCGGAGCCACGGAGAGCTGGCGGATTTTCGTGCATCCCTTGGCGTTATCGTTCAAGGGGATGGTGTTGGTCACCACCACTTCGTCGAGGGCAGAGCCCTGGGCGATGCGTTCAATGGCGGGGCCCGAGAAAATGGGATGGGTGCAGTAGGCATACACCTTCTTGGCACCACGCTCCTTGAGTACTTCGGCGGCCTTCACCAGCGTGCCTGCGGTGTCGATCATGTCATCCATGATCACGCAATTGCGGCCTTCGATCTCGCCGATCACATGCATCACTTCGGACACGTTGGCCTTGGGGCGACGCTTGTCGATGATGGCCAGGTCGCAGCCGAGTTGCTTGGCAAGGGCCCGGGCGCGCACCACTCCACCCACATCGGGCGAAACGACGATCAGGTCTTCGTAGTTCTTCTGGCGCAGATCGCCCAGCAGAACGGGCGACGCGTAGATGTTGTCGACGGGGATGTCGAAGAAGCCCTGGATCTGGTCGGCATGCAGGTCCATGGTCAGCACACGGGCCACGCCCACGGCTTGCAGCATGTTGGCGACCACCTTGGCAGAGATCGGAACCCGGCTGGAGCGGGGGCGGCGATCCTGGCGGGCATAGCCAAAATAGGGGATCACGGCGCTGATGCGCTCTGCGGAGGCGCGCTTGAGCGCGTCCACCATGATCAGCAGCTCCATGAGGTTTTCGTTGGTGGGCGCGCAGGTGGACTGCACCACGAAAACGTCGCGGGCCCGCACGTTCTGTTTGATTTCGACGGTGACTTCGCCGTCGGAGAAGCGTCCCACATCAGCAGCACCCAAAGTGGTGCCAAGGTGTTGGGCAATTTCAGCCGCCATGCCAGGATTGGCATTGCCGGTGAAAACCATGAAGTCGGGTTGGTTGGCTTGCATAGCGTCCCAGCAGTCTGAAAAAAGAGCCCGTACGCGAAAAGAAATTTGGCAGGGGAGAAAGGATTCGAACCTTTGCATGCCGGAATCAAAATCCGGTGCCTTAACCAGCTTGGCGACTCCCCTACACAGGTCAACTGCAAAGCAATCAACCTTCATTCTTGTCTGACGCCCATCCTGCCAGAGGATGAACCATCAGATTTTCACATGTCCTGACCTGCCAGCCACTGGGGGCGTTTTGAAGGTCAACAGCATGCGATATTTGTGCAAACACTGCACTGCCTGAACCGGTCATTCGACCTTGCAAACCGCGCGATTCAAGCCACCGAATGGCTTGGGTCACTTCGGGGCACAAGGCCTGGGCGACTGGTTGCAAGTCATTACAACCGAAATTGTAGTGTGCTGCAGCAAAGCCTAAGATTGTAGCACTATCTGAATCACGTTTCAGATCAGGAGCGGAAAAAATTGATTTCGTTTCCAGACCCGCCTCGGGTTTCACTACGGCAAAACTCGCTTGCGGTAGTTGATTTGCCTTCTCAAGCGGCGTGATTATCTCACCAATTCCCTCTACCCAGGCGTTGCGGCCGCGCAAAAAAAATGGCACGTCGGCGCCCAGTTTCAGTCCGATCGCTTCCAGCGCGGTGAGGGGCAGGTTGAGTTTCCACAGGCGGTTGAGGGCCAGCAGCGTGGAGGCGGCGTCTGACGAGCCGCCTCCCATGCCGGCCTGCGCAGGAACTCTTTTCTGCACCCCGATATGAACGCCCAGGGGGCAGGTGGTGGCCGTTTGCAGGGCCTGTGCTGCGCGGACGGTCAGATCGATGTCGGGAAGCGGAGGGCCAAGGTCCTCGCGGGTGATGCCGCCATCATGGCGCAACTCGAAATGCAGGGTATCGCACCAGTCGATCATCATGAAGACGGACTGCATCAGGTGGTAGCCGTCAGTTCGTCGGCCCGTGATATGCAGAAAGAGGTTGAGCTTGGCCGGGGCCGGCACGTCGTACAGGGCGAGCATGAAGTGGTATCAGCGGGTCAGGATGATGCGCAGTGTGGCCTGTGGCGTCGGCGTGTGGCGTTGCGCCACCAACCGCCCGGCGGAGAGAGCCGACAGATCGACCTGCCAGCCAACGGCATCCACATGGATGCCTTCGAGCCAGCTGAACAGTGCAGCGACCGGAATATCCGTGCCCAGCACATCCCGCAGCAGGGCATCCAATGATTCGGACTCCCGGGTGTTCTGGCCCGTGGTGATCTCTGCGTGGCTGGCATTCCACTGGATCCGTGCGAGGGTGTTGCCCAGAGGGTTGAACAATACGAATTGGCCTTGCTGCGCCGATCCTGAGAGCTCAAAAGATGCGGAAAAAGACTGCGACGCCGTTTCTTCCACTTGCAATGCCAGGCGTCCTGTCCACGGGGCGCGATGGGGGTTTTCCGGTGTGGCCGGCGGATGGGCGCAGCCGGCCAGCAGCAGAACAAAGACCGCGAGCAAGGATGCAAACCAGTGGGGCAGCCTTTGGGTCGCGCCTTGCGGTTGCAGACCCTGTGGCGTGGCATGCAGCATCAGGGCATGGCTCCCAGTCGTTTCAGGGTGTCTTTGAGCGTTTCGTTGTCTGGGTTCAGGCGCAAGCCCTCGCGCCAGACACTGGAGGCTTGTGCACGGTTTCCGGTGCTCCAGAGGACTTCGCCAAGGTGCGCTGCAATTTCGGCATCGGGCCGGGCCTTGAAGGCGATCGATAGCAGGCGCAAGGACTCGGTGCTGTTGCCGAGGCGAAATTCGACCCAGCCCAGGCTGTCTGTGATGAAGGGGTCGCCAGGAGCGTATTCCAGCGCCTTGGAGATCAGGGCTTTGGCCTCTTCCAGGCGCAAGCCCCGTTCCGCGAGGGAGTATCCCAAGGCGTTGTAGGCGTGGTGGTAATCGGGCTTCCGCTCAATCAGCTGCCGCAGCAACTGCTCCATCATGGTCGGATCACCTGATTTTTCGGCCAGCATGGCCTGGTCGTAGACCAGTTCATTGTCTTCCGGGTCCTGGGCTACCAGTTCCGCCTGGACGGCCAAAGCCTCCTTGTACAAGCGCATTTCCTGCAGCAGCTGCACCTCTGCCTGCAGTTTCATGCGGGCATGGCTGGGGGTATTGCCCGGCAGTCCGCGCAGCAGTGCGCGTGCCTGAGAAAGTTTGCCCTGTTGTGCGAGCAGGGATGCGCGGCGGCGTTGTGCGCTGAGCATCTCTTCCGAATTTTCGATGCGTCCAAGCCAGGATTCGGCCGCGGCGTAGTCTTTGTTCTTTTCGGCAATTTGTGCGGAGAGAAGGTAGGCCTGGGTCAGTCCACGCCGCTGCAGATCCGGGTCTGAGGTGGCGGCATTTGTCAGCTCCATGTAGCGTTGCAGTGATTTTTCCGCATTGCGCAGTCGGTTGTCCTGAAATTGCAGCGTGGCAAGGGCAAGCCATGCTTCCCGCAGATCCGGCTTGTCGCGCGTCACTGTCTCCAGTTGTTGGCGCGCGGCTGGGTAGCGTTGCTGGCCCAGCAGGACGCGGGCATATGCCGTGCGCAGGTCCGGGTCGGGGTGTTTGGCAAGGTGGGTTGTGACCAGCAACTCTGCTTCGGGTACTCCCTCTTCCATCAGCTCCAGGGCCAGCGGCATGGCAACCGCGTTGGCTGCGTCGAGCGTCACTGCCTGGCGAGCCGCATCCAGAGCACCCGCCTTGTTGCCGGCCGCCAGGCGCATACGGCCCAGTGCGGTCCATGCTGCAGGACCCGTGGCGGGGTGCAGAAGCTCATCGGTGAGCGCCCGCTCCACCACATTTGCCGCCAGTGACTTGTCGCTGGCGCGGCCATACATCGGGGGGAGGGCTGACAGGGCCGAGGCCTTGGAGGCGGCGGGCACTTGCGCCAACTCCTGTCGCAGCAGTTCCGGAGTCTCGCCGATGCGATTGAGCGCAATGAGAATCTGCAACGTGTAGCGGTTGGCTTCTCGCGATTGGGGTTGCGCCTCTTTCCATGCCCGTGCCGCTGCCAATGCGTAGTCGCCAGACCGGGCTTGCAAGGCAATATCGGCGGCACGCCGATACAAGGCGCTTTCTCCGCTGCGCCGCGCTGCTTCCAGCATCAGCGAGTAACCCGCTCCGGGATCTCCGGACTGGGTGGTCAGCTCGCCCAGGAAAATTTCATAGAAAAGCTCGGCATCGAGCTGTGCGCTGGGAATGTGCGGGGGGACAACTTCGGCGCTGCTGAGCGGCCCCCCGGACTGCGTCCATCCGGTGGTGGCTGTTGCCAGCAGAGCGGCGGTGAGAAGGGCTGTTCGAAAGCGATGAGATGGCACCATCGGGCCATAATAATCCATGCTCTTCAACCTGTTTTCAAGGCGATGGCATGCCTGAGTTGCCCGAAGTGGAAGTGACCCGCCGCAGTTTTGCGCAGGCCATTGCCGGGGCTCGGATCGAGTCGGTTCGGGTGGGCAAGCCGTTGCGGTGGCCGCTGGGGTGTGCGCCGCAATCGCTGGTGGGGCAAAAGGTGGTTGCGATACGCCGACGGGGCAAATATTTGCTGGTGGATCTGGATTCCGGTCTTTTGCTGCTGCATCTGGGGATGTCCGGAAGCCTGCGCTTCAGTCCTGATCTGCCTCCGCCGGGCGCGCACGATCATTTCGACGTGATGACCTCGCAGGGGACGCTGCGCCTGCATGATCCCCGGCGTTTTGGTGCCGTGGTGTACGCAGCAGACGAGCAAGCTGCAGTTGCACAGAAATTGTTGGGCGGGCTGGGGATGGAGCCGCTGTCCGACGTCTTTACCTACCCCGCCTTCGAGGCAGGGCTCAAGGCGAGTCGTGCGCCCATCAAGCAGGTGCTGCTGGCGGGACGTCTGGTCGTGGGTGTGGGCAATATCTATGCGTCCGAGGTGTTGTATCTGGCGGGCATTCGCCCTACCGTTCCAGCGCAGCGCATAGGTCCGCAGAGGGGGCGCAGGCTTTTTGACGCCATCCGGACGGTGCTGGCGCGTGCGGTGGAACTTGGCGGCAGTACGCTGAAGGACTTTTCCAGTGCCGACGGGATGGCCGGACATTTCCAGCACGAAGCGAATGTGTATGGGCGGGATGGTGCGCCCTGCCACCACTGTGGCAGCGCCATCCAGCTGCTTCGCCAGGGGCAGCGCAGCAGCTATTTTTGTCCTCGATGCCAACGCGCGTAACGGGGCGGTGTTGACAGTCAACACATGGATCGCATCCACGGCACCGTCAATGCTATATTTTGTGGATATCTACGCATAGGCCGTACATCGCACTCCGGGAGCAAAGTGGGACCATCATTCAACGAGCAGTTCGACGAGCACGGCTTCTGGCGGCGTGAGTTTGCGCACCAGATTCGCCGTCTGTCCGAGTGGATGTCTGATCACGAGCTCATGGACGCTGCGGTTCAGGAGCGTCTGAGTCGCCTGGAAGCACAGGTGCGCAGCGATAAGGTGACGGTGGCTTTTGTCGCGGAGTTCTCGCGCGGCAAATCAGAGCTGATCAACGCCATCTTCTTTGCCGGCTATGGCCGTCGCATCATGCCTGCCAGCGCCGGCCGCACGACGATGTGCCCCACGGAATTGGGCTACGACGCTTCGGTGGCGCCCTGCCTTCGGCTGCTGCCAATCGATACCCGGTTGCAACTGCAGGGCCTTGCCGAATGGCGGTTAAAACCCGATCGCTGGGTGGAAATCCCGCTGGATGTCAACAATGCCGACCAGATCGCCAAAGCACTGGAGAAGGTTGCAGAGGTTCGAAAAGTTACGCTGGATAACGCGCGGGCGCTTGGGTTCTGGCACGACGAGCTCGCAGACGACAACCCGGTGCCTGATGCGGATGGCTTGGTGGAAGTGCCGATGTGGCGCCATGCCATCATCAATATCCCCCATCCCTTGCTGAAGCAAGGGTTGGTGATTCTGGATACCCCGGGATTGAATGCGGTGGGCGCCGAGCCCGAGTTGACCGTCAATCTCATTCCGCAGGCCCATGCGGTGGTGTTCATCTTGAGTGCAGACACGGGAGTTACCCGTTCGGACCTGGCAATCTGGCGAGAGCACCTGGCGACGTCTGCGGAAAGCCTGGAAGCACGGCTGGTGGTTCTCAACAAGATTGATACCTTGTGGGATACCCTCAATTCGCCGCACGAAATCATTGCGCAGATGAACCGGCAATGCGCGACCTCTGCGGAAATGCTGGGTGTGCCGCTGGCGCAGGTGGTGCCTGTTTCTGCCCAAAAGGGGCTGCTGGCAAAAATCACGTGTGACGATCTTCTTCTCGAATCCAGCGGCCTGCCTTCACTGGAAGAGGCGCTGGCCAGGGGGATCATGGGCCGTCGTCAAGCCATCCTGCGTGCTGCCGTGGCAACGGGTGTGGCGGGTTTGCGTGCTGAAACTGCGCGTGTCATCAATATTCGTCGCAGGGATTTGGACGATCAGATGGCTGAACTGCGAAATCTCCGGGGCAAAAATGCTTCGGTGATCGTGTCGATGCGCCACCGTGTTGAGCAGGAACAGCGCGAGTTTGATATGAGCGCTGCCAAGATTCAGGCGGTTCGTGCGGTGCATCTCAAGCTGTTGCGGGACGTTTTTCATCAGTTGGGGGCGAAGTCCCTCAAGCTGGAGTTGACCGAGTTGGCGCAAATGCTCCAGCAAAAAGGGCTGAAGCTCGGCGTGCGCAAGATCTACGTCCAGACCTTTGAAAAATTCAGGGGAACGTTGGATAAAGCGCAAGCATCCAGTATTGAAATACAGGCGATGCTAGGGGGCACGTTTCGCCAGCTGAATGCGGAATTCGGGTTTTCTTTGCAGGTGCCCCCCCCTCCGAAACTCGAACACTTTGTCCAAGAACTCTCGCAGATTGAGCAGAGCCATCTGCAATACCTTGGGGTTGGCAATGTCCTGAAGCTGGCGCAGCCTGAATTCGCCGAGCGCCTGGTTCGTGCCTTGGCCATGCGTTTGCGCACGGTGTACGAGTCGGCGGCCAATGATCTGGAATTGTGGAGCAAGTCTGCTACGGCTCAACTGGACGCCCAGTTGCGTGAGCGCCGTCGGAGTTTTACCAGACGCATAGAGGCGGTTGACCGGATTCAGCATGCAGCCACTGGCCTGGTGGAGCGAATTTCAGAGATCGAGGCGGGTGAAGAGGAACTCATTCAACTGGAACGACGCTTGACCGAACTGACAGCCCAGTTGATAGCGTTGCCCGTCTCGGCGGAGGCCACAGAACGCCCCGGGCTGATGCCTGCATGATTCTTTCGGAAACAGATGTTGCCACGCGAGTGGTTCACTGGCAGGCAATCCACGGACGCAACCACCTGCCTTGGCAGCAGACACGCGATCCTTATCGGGTCTGGCTGTCTGAAATCATGCTGCAACAAACCCAGGTCAGCACGGTGCTGGGCTATTACGCGCGGTTTTTGGAGCGGTTCCCCGATGTGAGCGCCTTGGCCAACGCGTCGCTGGATGAGGTCATGGCTCTGTGGAGTGGCCTCGGGTACTACAGCCGGGCACGCAATCTCCACCGCTGTGCACAGACTGTTGTCAGCGAGCACGGCGGAATTTTTCCCCGCAGTGCGCAGGTGCTGGCTACGTTGCCCGGAATTGGGCGCTCAACGGCGGGCGCGATTGCGGCTTTCTGTTTTGCGGAGCGCACGCCCATCCTGGACGCCAACGTGCGAAGGGTGCTGACACGCGTGCTGGGTTTTGACGAGGATCTGGCAGTGGCTCGGAACGAGCGGACATTGTGGGCGCATGCACAGGCCTTGTTGCCATCGGTGGACATTGACACGGCGATGCCGCGCTATACCCAGGGTCTGATGGATTTGGGGGCCAGCTTGTGCATGCCTCGCAATCCCGCTTGTCCGCAATGCCCTTTGCAGACTGTGTGCGTTGCACATCGCGTTGGGGAGCCCGAACGGTATCCCGTGAGAACGCGCAAGCTCAAGCGCCGCTCAGAATCGTGGTGGCTCATGGTTCTGGAGGATCCTGCGGGGAAATTTTGGTTGTCCCGCCGCCCTTCGGCAGGCATATGGGCTGGCCTGTATTGCGTGCCCATCTTTCCCCTTCGGTCGGATGTCTCGGCATTTTTCGATGCAGCAGGGCGCCCCTCTGTGAAAACCATGGAGGAGGGGGTCCCTTTTCTTCATGTGCTGACCCATCGCGATCTGTACTTGCATCCTGTGATCGTGCGGCAATATGGTGAGGCAACGCCAGACGATGGCGGAGGCTGGTTTACTGCGGAACAGATCGCTGTCATGGGCCTTCCTGCCCCCGTTCGCAAACTACTGGCCCGGCTGTAGGCTCAGCAGGACCTCGCTGTGGCACGTTTTTTTAGCGACCATCCAACTCGCGATGGCGTCGCAGAACGGTCCATCGGTCGCTGAATACCTGGGCCAATTGCTCCACGAGATAGACGGATCTGTGCTGACCGCCTGTGCATCCGACGGCTACCGTCACATAGCTTCGGTGGTTCCGGTCCAGCATGTCCAGCCAATAGGAGAGAAATTTCTCGATGTGCTGGCCCATCAGCCGCACATCCGCCTGTTGGCGTAGAAAGTCTGCGACAGGGGCATCCAGTCCCGTCAGGTCGCGCAGCGCGGGTTCGTAATGGGGGTTGGGTAGCATCCGGACGTCGAACACATAGTCGGCATCCACGGGAATTCCCCGCTTGAATGCGAACGACTGGAAAACCAGTGTGAGCTGCCCCGGCGCCGATGGCATCAGGTCTTTGACATAGCTCTGGAGCTGGGATGCCCTTATCGTGCTGGTGTCTATGACATGTGCCTGCTCCCGCAGATCCGTCAGCAAATCGCGCTCCAGTTCAATCACCTGCGTGAGTGCTCGACGGCCATCTGGAACATCATCATGCGACAAAGGGTGGCGGCGACGTGTCTCGGAAAAACGGCGAACCAGTGTGTCTGTGGTCGCATCCAGGAAGATGGACTGAACAATCACCCCCTGTTTGCGCAGACGGTCCAGTTCCCGGGGTACTTGCGGTAGTGACGTGGCGCTGCGCACATCCATGGCGATTGCCACGCGGTTCCCGTGGTGCTTGTGCTCCAGTGCCACAAAAGCGGGGAGCAATTCAGGGGGCAGGTTGTCAACGCAGTAATACCCGTAATCCTCCAGCGCATGCAACGCCACGGATTTTCCCGAGCCAGACATTCCGGTGATCAGCACAATTTCCAGGGACATGGTCATCGTTCCATTGTCGAGGTAGTAGCAAGGCTTAACATTTCGTTGGCATGCGCCAGGGTGGTTCCCGTGGGGTGTTCACCGCCAAGCATGCGGGCCACTTCCGCAATCCGCTGGTCGCCCAGAAGCGGCCTGACGGTGCTGGTGGTTCCGTCCGCATTGCGACGCTTGAACACCATGAGATGGTGGTCTGCATAGGCTGCCACCTGCGGCAAGTGGGTGACTGCCAGCACCTGCCGGTCGCGTCCCAGTTGCCGCATCAATCGACCCACAGTTTCTGCCACGGCCCCTCCGACGCCCGAATCCACTTCGTCAAAAACCAGGGTGGGCGCCGTACCCAGTTCGCTGGTGGTCACGGAAATGGCCAGGGAAAGCCGTGACAGCTCGCCGCCCGATGCGACCTTGCCGATGGGGCGGGGCGTCATGCCAGGGTGGCCTGCCACGAGAAAGGCAACGTCGTCCAATCCATGCAGTGCAGGCTCAGAGGCCGTTGTCACCGAAACCTCAAACACACCTCCCGTCATGCCCAGGCCCTGCATCGCCTGTGTGATGGCCGCGGACAGTTGGGGTGCAGCCTTTGCTCTACCGCGCGAAATGGCGCGTGCGATGGTTTGGTAGGCTTTGGCGGTGCTCGCTTGGGTTGATTCGAGGCTGGCGAGATCGGCTGCAGCGTCCAGACGCAGCAGTTCTGTTTTCCAAGCTTGCAGCAAGGCGGGCAATTCTGAAGGTTGGCGCTTGTAGCGCCTCGCCAGAGTCATCCACTGCGACACGCGCACGTCGAGATCTGCAAGACGTTCCGGGTCCAGGTCGGTACGCCTCAGATAGGCTTGCAGCGAGCGGATGACATCGCTGGTCTGCGCCAAGCTGGACGAAAGGATATTTGCCAGGTCGCCAAACACAGGTTCAAGCTGCTCGTGGTTCTGCAGTCGTGAGACAGCGCGCGTCAGTCTGGAATGTGCGCCCGACTCCTCCTCGTCGAGGGTTGCCAGTGCATCCTGGGCGGCTTCCAGCAGCGTGTGGGCATGCGAGAGACGCTGGTGCTGCATTTCCAGGTCCACCCACTCGTCGTCTCCGGGGGCCAGTTTGCTGATTTCAGCAATTTGCCATTGCAGCCGCTCGCGCTCTTGCTGCAGAGATGCTTGGGCCGCACGTGCTTCCTCCAGGATCTTCTGGGCGACACGCCATTGGGTCCAGCTTGCAGACAATTCCTGCAGCGAAATACCCGCATAAGCGTCCAGCAAGCCGCGCACGGAATCCGGGCGGGTCAGACTCTGCCATGCGTGCTGGCCATGAATGTCCAATAATTGATCCCCCAGGTGGCGGAGTTGCGTTGCGGTAGCCGGCGTGCCATTGATCCACGCTCGACTTTTCCCCAGGGTGTCTACGGTTCGGCGCAGTAGCAAGATGTCGCTGGCCTCGATCCCCGCTTCTTCGAACCATGGGTGCAAGTGGCTGGGGGAATCGAATTCTGCGCACACATCGGCATGGCGGGCGCCTTCACGCACGTACCCTGCATCCGCGCGAGCGCCCAGTGCCAGTTGCAGCGCATCCACCAGAATCGATTTGCCGGCCCCGGTTTCCCCGGTCAACACGGTGAAGCCTGTCTGTAGATCCAGAGCAAGTTCTCGAACAATCACGAAGTCCCGCAGGGTGATTCGCCTGAGCGCCATGATTAGGAGCCCCCTTCGTTCCAGCGTAACTTCTTGCGCAGTGTCGCGAAATAGTTCCAGCCGAGCGGGTGCAAAAACCGAACGCTGTGCTCGGAGCGCTGAACAAGAATCCGGTCACCGTGCAGCAGTGACGCCAGAGACTGCATGTCGAAATTGGCGCTGACGTCCCTGCCACTCACTATCTCGACGGCCACTTCGGTGGCGTCCGATAAAACGATAGGGCGGTTTGAAAGGGTATGGGGTGCGATGGGAACCAATACCCACCCTGGAATGGACGGGTGCAGCATGGGGCCGCCCGCGGAAAGTGCGTAGGCTGTTGATCCGGTGGGCGATGCAATGATGAGCCCGTCAGCCCTCTGGTTGGCCACGAATTGCCCGCCCACTTCCACGCGAAGTTCCACCATGCCGGATGTGGCTCCGCGATTCACCACGACATCGTTCATGGCAAGGGCTTCGAAAACCGTGGCCTGCCCACGAACCACGCGTGCGCGCATCAGGGGGCGCAAATCCTCTTCGTATTCTCCGCACAGCATGGGAGTGAGCGCTGCCTGATAGCTGCCGAAGGGAATGTCGGTGATGAAACCCAGGCGCCCCTGATTGATTCCGATCAGCGGGGTGCCATAGCGCGCGAGCTGTCGACCGATGCCGAGCATGGTGCCATCTCCGCCAACGACGAGCCCCAGTTCGCATTGGGCGCCAATGGTGTCCACGTCCATGGAGGGATAGGCGGTCAGTTTGGTATTGATGGCGGTTTCTTTTTCAAGCACCACCTGACATCCCAGGCGAACAAGAAACTGAGCTATCTCTTCGAGGGCGTGGCGCGAGCTATCGGTCATGGCGCCGGCAGCAGTTGCCTGATACTTGCCGATAAGCGCAACATGGCGGAAATTGGACGTCATCGCGAAATTACATCATTAAAATCATTCCATGCTCGATGACCGTGCCAAGTTGTTGCTGAAAGCGCTGGTCGAGCGCTATATCGCCGATGGGCAGCCTGTGGGTTCGCGCACCCTTTCACGTGCTTCCGGGTTGGAGCTCTCCCCGGCAACGATACGCAATGTCATGGCGGATCTGGAGGCGCTGGGGTTGATCGCAAGCCCCCACACCTCCGCTGGAAGAATCCCCACCGCGCGTGGCTACCGCCTGTTTGTGGACACCATGCTGACAGTGCAGCGGGATCCACTGACGCCGCCACAACTGGTGCCAGAGCAGCCGCAAAAAGTGATTGCCAATGCGGCGCACCTTTTGTCGAACCTCTCCCAGTTTGTGGGTGTCGTGATGGCGCCGCGGCGCACCTCCGTGTTCCGCCATATCGAATTTCTTCGACTTTCGGAGCGCCGGTTTCTGGTGATCATTGTTTCACCGGAGGGAGATGTGCAAAACCGTGTCATCTTCACCGATGTGGACTATTCACAGTCGCAGTTGATCGAGGCCGCCAACTTCCTGAATGCCCACTATGCCGGTTTGGCCATGGAGCAAGTCCGTGAAAAGCTCAAATCGGAGGTGGACATGCTGCGAGGGGAGATCGCTTCATTGATGCAGGCTGCGGTCAACATCAGTTCGGAAGCCCTTTCCGAAGCGCAGGATGAGGTCGTCATTTCTGGCGAAAGAAACCTGCTGGCAGTGAGCGATTTCTCTAGCGACATGGGCAACCTTCGCAGGGCCTTCGATTTGTTCGAACAGAAAACCCAGATACTTCGCCTTCTGGACATCTCCAGCCAGGCAGAGGGCGTCCGTATCTACATCGGCGGAGAGAGCCAGGTTGTGCCGTTCGAAGAGCTCTCGATTGTTAGCGCACCTTACGAAGTGGACGGCCGGGTGGTGGGTACGCTGGGGGTGATCGGCCCCACCCGCATGCCCTATGACCGGATGATCCAGATCGTGGACATTACTTCCAAGCTGGTGTCCAACGCGCTCAGTTACCGCAAATAAACACCCTACAATACTTGCCGTGCTCCGTCTGATTCAGCGCTGGCGCGAGGGGCGTTAGTTCAGTTGGTGAGAGCAGAGGACTCATGCTACATCGTTCAAGATGTTGAAGCAGGGGATTAAACTCAATAAAATCAACACCTTGCGCAGGTAGTGACCGCCCAAGCGAAGCCGCCATGTAACGGCCGAGTAGCAAAAATTTCGGGACGCTAGCTCATGCTTGGTTAGAGCAGTAGACTCATAATCTATTGGTGCCGTGTTCGACTCACGGGCGTCCCACCAAAAAAACCCCAGCCCTCACCATCTGGGGTTTTTTCGTTACTGAGCCCCGCAAAGCCCCGGCTACTGGCCACACAGTGTCGCTGCGGGCCTCGCAGCACCTGCGCCAATACCAGTGCGGCACCCATCCCCCGATCAGCGCCCGTGCCGCCCGCTACCCTCACCACGTTTCATCCAGTCGTCCGCGCGAGACCGGCAGTCGGTCAATACCGACACGGGTACGAGCCTGACCGTGCGTCAGATCAGGCAAGGCAACAACGGCAAATCATCCACGTAGCCCAGCACGGGTATGAAGTCCGGAATAAGGTCAATCGGGCTGAGCGCATAGGCCACAACGAAAACCCCCTGCGCTTTTGCATACCACGGGGTTTCAGGTTGCTTGGCCCAGGTTTTGAAATTGTCGAGTTTGAACAGATTTCAAGCCCGCTAAAAGCGCCGTAACTCCGGCGTGCAGCGTCCCACAAGTCAAAGTCTGAGTGATGGCTAGGTGGGCGACACCCATTAAAGGTGTGTCGCCAAAGTCGCCGTGCCGCTGTCAGTATTAGCCCTTGAACGCTGCGGTCTCGCCCGGACGGCGCAGCATCTTGTTGACCTCGTCTTGATGCAGCTCTTCATTGACGATCATCTCGCGGGCGTACTCTTCCAGAAGTACCGAGTGGCCTTCCGCGATCTTGAGCAAATCGTAGTACGCGGCCAGGGCGGTTTTCTCGTGCGACAAGCTCTCGCGCAGAATGTCGCCAATGTCGTGCTGTTCGGTTTCCAGCAGGGGGCCGATCTTGAGGGACGGGTGGCCGCCCAGCAGCGTGACCATTTCCCCGGCTTTGTGAGCATGGGCCAGGCTCTCATCGGCGTTGCCCTTCATCCAGGATACGATGGGAATGCGGTTGTAGCCATACACCATGAGCGAGTAGTGGGTGTACTTCACCACACCCGCCAACTCAAGTTCCATGATCCGGTTGAGAGCATCAATAGCGGCTTTGGTTTTGGATTCGTCCATGGTGGACTCCTTTCATGGCGGCGATATGTTGCTTTTTACTGAGCGAATGTATTTTCTGCCAGTTCGCCGTGGGTGTCATCCACGGTGATTTGCTGCAAGGTACGGGTCAGTGAGGAGGTGCTGGGGTTCTCGACGAAGACACATTGCTTGCCGGTACGTTTGCAGAAATCCTTGACCCGCCAGTAGGCGTTGTGACTGATGCAGCCGGTTTGGCAGATGACCAAATCGGCTGCGGCGAGGATGGAGTCGAGCGCACCTTGCTTGTCTTCCAGACCCCCATCGTGGTGTGCGAAGTTGCCCCCCGCTTTCTCGATCACATCGCGATAGTTCGCCACGTTTCCGTTGCGACCCCCGACACACAGGATCGTCTTTGCCTTGAGATGGAAGGTGATTGGGCTTTCCTTGGGCGTGTCGTGGTGCTGTTCGGCTGCGGGAGCAGGCTGAGCCGCCGATTCACGCAGGCTCGGCGAGCGTTGTGCTTCGCTGAGCTGCTGGCGCAGTTGTGCGTTTTGCGTTTCCAGCTCCGCCTGTCGAGCCGTGAGCTGATCGATCTTCTTTCGCAGCCGGGACGTGTTTTCAAAGTCCGGCAGCGACGCTTTCAGCTGCTCCATGTCCTGCAGATGGAACGCAATCCGCGAGTCCTTACCAATCACGATGGCTCGCTGCTGCACGAGTTGTGCGTGCAGTTGCTCGATTTCAGCGGCCTTCTCCGTGATCACTCGGGTGCATCGTTCTTGCACTCGGCCCAGCTCCCGACCCAGGACACCGTTTTCCTTGATCAACTCGTTGAACTTGGTCAAGTCAATGCGAACAGCGGCCCCGGCCTGGTGCTGCAACATGTGCATGTCTCTCAGGACAACCTCCTGCAAAACCTCGTCGCAGCGGGGGTGGGTCAACGTGGCCCAAAAAGCCCCTGAGACATCGCCTTGGCGAACAGCGTCAGCCCACAGGTCGGCCACCGCCTTGGTGTCCTTGGCGAACTTGAACGCCTGAACGGTTCTGGCGTACCGTGATTCCAGATCCTTCTGCAGCAGCTCGGACAGCCGATTGCGCTGGGTGCATTCGGCGACCGCGCCGACATGAACCTCGTAATCATCCGCAATGGCTTTGCCCCCCAATGCCTTGTTCACCAACTGGCGAAGTGCTGCCAGCGGAAGGCACACCCCCACCACGGGGCAGTGGCACTGGTGTGGAAGATCCCAAAGCCGCCTGCGGCGAGACCCGGTATTGGCCGGAAGAGGGCTGGCGCATTGATCACACATACGACCTCCTGGTTGTGCGGTCTCGTTTTCAATGAACCACATGAGCGGACTCGTGACAGGCATGGCCTTCGTGCGGTTGCATGCCGTTCAAGCGCTTTTGGGCTTGCGACAGCATCTCGGCCAAGGCCAAGAATGCGTTGACTTCCAGTCGAACCGACAGGCAATCTATGGACAGATGCACCACCCCGCAATCGGAACAGACCGACACATGCCCGACAGGGCTACGGGCCAGCATGGTGTGCTGGCAGCTGGGCGAAGTGGACAAGTGCTCCATGCGAACCTTCGGTGAAGTGGTTGGTGAAATTGATTATAAATAAGAATCGTTCGCATTAAAAGAGTGCATCCAAAACCAAAAACCGAACAGCTTGCGGGTTGTTCGGTCTTTTGGTGTGCGGTTGTGGGTAGAAGTTGGCAACGGAGCATCCCTCCGTTCTGGCGACTTTGGCGACACAGCAGTAAAAGTCGGAGTCGCCGTGTCGCCAGGAGCGTCTGTGAGCGTGGTGGGCCGGCCTGCCTCGGCTCTTCGTTGGCATGAACTGCGGCGGCAGGCAGGTTGCTGCCGGGCGATGACGTGCCTGATTGCTGTCGCAGGCCGTGAAGTTCGAATAGATGCCGCCCAGCAACCAGCGCTGAACACGTGAGAAGCTCAGTTGCAGGCCAAGAGGATAGGCCATTGCCTGCGTTTCGCTGTCGAGCGGATGCCCACGCAGCGGACGCCCCATCACGCTCGCCCTTGGCACTTTGGCGTATCCAGGGTTAGGCGCACAGATTTGAAGTGCACGGGCGTTGACTTCTGGTGAATGATTTTTCGTTGCGGACATGAAAATTTACAAAACAAACACGAACCATTCTCATTGGCATACAATATGGGCACCTGAGGCAGGGGGCGCTCCCCGTCCAAAGTTGCACCTGCCCTGCACTTACGGGCTGGGTTGAGGGCTTACCCAGCAGCTTCATGCGTTGCAAGGCACGGCTTCAGGTCCTTGATGAACTCCTGTTGTCGGAGTTTTTCGGACCAACACCAAGCCGGATAAACAGATGAACAGAAGCACCCTGTGGGCGTCGCCATGCGCGTCCGAAACGAAGCGATTTCCAGCTAAAGCGCTGACGCTAGCCATCGCAGCGGCATGTTCCGCGTTGGCCCACGCCCAGGATTCCGAAGCCCGGCCTTCCTTGTCCGAGGTGACTGTCACGGCCACCCGGTCTGAGGCACTGGTCAACACCGTTCCGCAGTCCATCACCGTTGTGCGCCGCGATGAAATCGAGGAACAGGTCAGCGCAGGCAGCGGCTTGGGTGACATCTTGGGCAAGCTGGTGCCCGGCTTTGGCTTGGGGCGCCAGTCGCCCAGCACGTTCACGCAAACCCTTCGCGGCCGAAACATCAACGTGCTCATCGATGGTGTGCCTCAGAGTACCAACCGAAACGGTGCTCGTATCCTCACGCTGATCGGCCCCTCAGCCGTCGAGCGCATTGCGGTGATCCGGGGCGCCACCGCCATTTATGGCGATGGCGCCACCGGCGGTGTGGTCAACATCATCACCCGCAAGGGCGACGGCCCTGTGAAACACGTTGCCGAAGTGGGCGGCAACGTCTCGCTTTCACATTCCTCGGATATCCTGCATGCCACTTGCAAGCATGCTTCGTAAGCCTCCCACGAAGATCTCAGCCTCCGCAGCGCGCATGCGCGCGCGGAGGTTGTGGAGGACGGTCCACCGATGGCTTGGGCTCAGCCTGGGTCTGGTACTGTTGGTGGCCGCTGTCACCGGCAGCGCCATGCTGATCGCCGATCCCCTTGATGAGGCACTCAACGAGCAGTTGTTCCACGTCCCTCAGGCTGCAACTGTCAATTACCAGGCGGTGCTCTCGCGCCTGAGGGCTGAGGTGGACCCGGAGGCATCTTTGACGTTGCGTCCCCCAAGGGAGCAGGGAGAGTCCTTCCAGGCTCTCGTCAGGGGCGTCTGGAGTGGCACGATCTACTTCCACCCGCAAACCGGTGAAGTGCTTGGCACCAGAGGGGCGACGGATGGTGTGATGGGATTCCTCTTCACCCTGCACAGCAATCTGTTTGCCGGGGAGACCGGGAAAGCCGTGTTGACCTTGGCGGCGCTGGCCTACCTGTTCATGCTTGTCTCGGGCGTGTACCTGTGGTGGCCCGCGCGCTGGCGTCACGCATTGACGGTGCGCTGGACGGCTGGCGGGTTGCGTGCCTTGTTTGACTGGCACCGGGTCACCGGGGTTCTGTTGGGAGGGGTGGTCCTGGTTTCTGTTGCGTCCGGGGCCTATATGGCCTGGCCTCCGCTTGCCAAATCGATCTCCGCTCTGATGGGGGCATCCCCAGCCGTGCCACCCAAAGTGATGGGAGGTCCTGCGCAAGACGAAATCGTCGAACTTGCGGTGCGACGGGCCGAGGAGGTGTATGCAAGCGCAATAGTCGGGTACGTCCAAATACCTGCAAAAGCGGATCAACCCATCCGAGTTCGTCTGCGCCTGTCGGATGACCCGCATCCCAATGGACTAACGTACGTCTGGCTGGACCCGAGCACAGCACAAATCCTCCAGGTCACGCGCTGGACAGAATTGGACCTGGGGACACGCGCTTATTCGTACATCTATCCTCTGCACACGGGGGAGCTGTGGGGGTTGCCATGGATGGTTGCAACCTTTGGCATGGGTGTGGCTTTGGCTGCGTATGCCGTGACAGGGCTGCTTCTTTGGTGGCGCCGTCGCTAGGCCTTGGCCTTTCTTTGGGCCGATTTGTCGAAGCAGTACTTTGGCGCTCCATCGCCAGAGGGCACACTCACCCCACATTCCAGCAGCAAACCAACGAGCCGTGGAGGAATGGCCCTCTGTTGAGGGCGAAGCAGCAGCGTGCTGGCTTGTGTGCATGACTTTGGCCGGGGAACAGCAGCTTCGCAGAGAGAGATCGAGGCCCCCTTCATCAAACACCATGGAAACCACCTCGACCTTGATCCGGAAGAGCTGCGCAGCCTGAAGCGCTTGCTTGTGCGAGGTACCTTCGAGAGCTTCAGGAACGCGGTCGGTGACACACCCCAACGGGACGAGTTTGTTGGCGGCAGTGGCGACACGGCGGCAGCCATCTGACCCGAAAAATGACCGGCGGCCCGCGTCCGGTCTTTTGGCCATCGCCTCTGGTAGACCGTACCGATCACCAGAGGGGGCATCAATGTTGTTCAGGTTTCCCGGACCGGACCGTCAAACGTCCGGTCCGGGGTTGCGGCTTTCGGCGCGGTTTCGCGCCGAATGGAAACGGTTTTGCCATCACGACACCCGCAAGTTTTCTTGAACGAGAAAATTCATGAATCTGGAGGAGGGACCCGTCCGGTTGCATTACAATCGCATCTGTGATTTGAATGATTGAACGCTGACGCAGATGATGCGATAAGTGGTCGTCAAAAATAGTGTGAAGTTCAGATGCATTTGATTTTCATGCTATAATTCAAAGCTTAGCGGCTGTAGCTCAGCTGGATAGAGTACTTGGCTACGAACCAAGGGGTCGTGGGTTCGATTCCTGCCAGCCGCACCAATGTTTAAAGCCTGCAACTGAAAAGTTGCAGGCTTTTTCATTTGTCAATTGCTTTTCCTCTTTCGGGCAAGATGCAGCCATGAGCAAAGCCTTTACCAAGGAAGCGGATGCCGACGATGATGGCGATCTGACTGCGCCGCCGCTGCCGGTCGGTGGAAAAAACTACATCACCCCGCAAGGTTACGCTCGATTGCGGTCAGAACTCTTGGCGTTGATCGACACCGAGCGCCCCAAGATCGTGGACATCGTTCACTGGGCAGCCAGCAATGGCGATCGTTCCGAGAACGGGGACTATCTCTATGGAAAGAAGCGGTTGCGCGAAATTGACCGGCGTATCAGGTTTCTGACCAAGCGACTGGAGATCGCAGAGATCGTGGATCCAGCCATCCACCAAGGTGGCGATCAGGTGTTTTTTGGCGCGACCGTTACGTACCTGGAAGATGGCAGCGTGGAGCGTACTGTCACCATCATGGGAATTGATGAGGCCGACGGCAAACGTGGTCAGGTGAGCTGGATATCTCCGGTAGCGCGTGCGCTCCTGAAGTCCAGGGTGGGTGACGAAATCTCACTGGCCGCACCGAGTGGCTTGCATCGCCTGGAAGTGCTGGACGTCCGGTATCCCGGCAAACCAGTGCGCAAGGGGATCTGACGCTGTATTGCCGATGCTCCGTCTTTCATCAGGCGTGCGGGATGACGCGAGACGCGCGAATCACGGCCTGTGTGCGCCGCAGGCCCCGCAATGCCGTTTCGAGATGGGCTTGATCCCGCACCGCCACCACGAAGCGCAGATCTGTGGTGTCCAGCGCTGCCTCGTCATCCATGTCCACATGGGTGATATCGGCTTCCGAGTTGGCGAGTTCTGCGGCCACGCGTGCCAGCACGCCTTTGCCGTTGCTTACGGTCACCACCACCCCCGTCTCAAACATGCGAGCGGGTTCATCCGACCAGTCCACGGCGATAAAGCGTTCGCTGTCCTTGTGCTGCAGTCGTTTGGCTACGCCGCAGTGCGCATTGTGAACCACCAGACCCTCTCCGCGGCCGAGATATCCGACAATGCTGTCTCCCGGGACGGGGCGGCAACAGTGTGCGTACTGGACTGAAGCATTTTCGCTGCCATCCAGCGTCACTGCGCCTTGAGACAATGTTTCATGGGATGTATAGCGTTCGCGGGTCATGAGCAGCGCATCGGGCCGGTGTCCATGCTCTGACATCAGAACCATGAGGCGCTTGGCCACAATGCTGGCGATGCGCTTGCCGAGGCCCAAGTCTGTCATCAGCTCATTGCGCGTGCGGTTTCCGGTGAAGCGCAGCAACTTGTCCCACATGGGCTGGGTTTCGGCATCCATGGGTGGGAGGCTCACCAGGCCTTCGGCACGCAGGGCCTGGGTCAGCAACTTTTCGCCCAGGCCTTCCGATTCTGTCTGCGCCAGTGTTTTGAGATAGTGGCGTATCTTGGACCGTGCACGGCCCGTTCGTACAAACCCGAGCCATGCTGGATTGGGAGTGGAGATGGGGGCCGTGATGATTTCCACCACATCGCCATTTTTCAGCTCGGTGCGCAGCGGCACCAATTCATTGTTGATTTTGCCCGCAGTGGTGCGGTCACCCACGTTGCTATGGATGGCATAAGCGAAGTCGACCACGGTCGCCCCCCGTGGCATGGCCATGATCTGGCTTTTGGGTGTGAAGACGTACACGGCATCCGGGAACAGGTCGACCTTGACGTGATCCCAGAACTCGGCGGCATCACGGGTTTCATTCTGGATATCCAGCAGGGACTGCAGCCATTTTGTTCCCAGGCGCTCGGCCGTGTTGCCGTCGCTGTCCTGGGCCTTGTAAAGCCAGTGGGCCGCAACGCCTGCCTCAGCAACCACGTGCATTTCGTCGGTGCGCATCTGGAACTCGATGTTCACGCCCGAAGGACCCACCAGGGTGGTGTGCAGTGACTGGTAGCCATTGAGCTTGGGAATGGCAATGTGGTCTTTGAACTTTCCGGGCACCGGCTTGTACATCTGGTGCAGGATGCCCAGGGCCGTGTAGCAGTCTGTGACGTTGGGCACAATCACCCGGAAGCCATAGATGTCCGTAACCTGTGCGAAGCTCAGATGCTTGAGATCCATCTTTTGGTAGATGGCATACAGCGTTTTCTCGCGCCCTGCCAGGCGAACCGACATGCCAATGCGGGAAAACGCAGCATCCACTTCCGTCTGCACCTTCTGCACCAGATCACGGCGCCGGTTGCGCGACTTGTTGATCGCCTTGGAGAGGGTGCGATAACGCCACGGATGCAAATGCCGGAAGGAAAGATCCTGCAACTCGCGGTACGTCTGGTTCAAACCCAGCCGGTGGGCGATCGGTGCATAGATCTCCAGCGTTTCAGAAGAAATCCGGCTCCATTTGGTGCGCGGCATGTCGGACAGCGTGCGCATGTTGTGCGTACGATCTGCCAGCTTGATAAGAATCACGCGAACGTCGCGCGCCATGGCCAGCAGCATCTTGCGGAAGGACTCGGCCTGGTTTTCCTCGCGCGTATTGAACTGAAGCTTGTCCAGCTTGGTGAGTCCATCCACGAGCTCCGCCACCGGCGCTCCAAAGCGGTCTATCAGGTCCGCCTTGGTCACACCGCAATCTTCCATGGCGTCGTGCAGCAGTGCCGCCATCAATGCCTGGGCGTCCAGCTTCCAGCTGGCGCATAACGCAGCCACGGCGATCGGGTGGGTGATATAGGGTTCGCCGCTGTTGCGCAGTTGGCCCAAATGCGCCTCGTCGGCAAAGCGGTAGGCCTGTCGCACGAGTTCGATGCCGGCGGGGTCCAGGTAGTCAAGGCGGTCCGTGAGCGCGGCAAAGCTGGCCGCCGCTGCATTGGCAGCTGCCGCTGACGCACTGACCGCGCCCGAAACGGGGTTGTCGTCGGGCCGAATTTGCGTTGCAGAAAATGAATTGAGCACCGCGTTCATGCCTTAAATGTAGCGCGGCAGTGCAGGAGACGCCTACCACGCAAAAAAAAGCACCGCTGTGCGGTGCTTTTTGTCCAAGGTGCCCGTTGAGCAATCAACCGGGAACCTTCTTCAGCATTTCCAGGCCAACTTTGCCTTCGGCGATTTCGCGCAGGGCCGTCACGGCGGGTTTGTTGCGGCTTTCGATGCGCGGGGCATGGCCCTGGCTCAGCATGCGCGCGCGGTATGTGGCGGCGAGCACGAGCTGGAAGCGATTGGGAATCTTTTCCAGACAGTCTTCTACGGTGATGCGTGCCATCGGGGTTCTCCGGGAATCAGGTGATATTGAGCGACTGGAAGGTGTCAGCACGGGCGCGGCGCTGGGCGGCGTACTTGAGTCGCTGGGCGTGAACTACGGCTTTCAGGTCGAAAAGCGCGCGCTCAAACAACTCGTTGATTATAACGAAGTCGAATTTGCTCACCTGGGCCATCTCTATGGCTGCGTTCTTGAGGCGAACTTCAATGACATCCGCCGAATCTTCGCCCCGCCGTTCCAGGCGCGAGCGCAACTCTTCCCAGCTGGGCGGCAAGATGAAGACGAGGATGGCGTTGGCAAAAGCTTTCTTGATCTGCAGCGCCCCCTGAAAGTCGATTTCCAGGATCACGTCCGAACCCTGTGCGATGCGCTCCTCGATGGCTTTCTTGGAAGTGCCATAGCGGTTGCCATGCACCCTGGCCCATTCCACAAAGGCGTTGCCCTGCACCATGGCGTCGAACTCCGGTTCTGACGCAAAAAAGTACTCGCGGCCATGCTTTTCCTGCCCGCGCGGCGCACGGGTGGTGTGCGAAACAGACGGGTGAACGTGGGAGTCGAGTTCGAGAAGTGCCTTGACCAGGCTGGATTTGCCGGCACCGCTGGGAGCCGCCACTACAAAGAGATTTCCAGGGTAATCCATGGTTGATGTTCGCTGGGTGCTATCAAAAATGAGTATCACTCGATATTTTGCACTTGCTCGCGCATCTGCTCGATCAACACCTTCATGTCGACACTGATGCGGGTGAGGTCCAGGGCTGCCGATTTGGAGCCCAGGGTGTTGGCTTCGCGGTGCAGTTCCTGGATCAGGAAATCCAGGCGCTTGCCGACTTCGCCGCCTTTTTGGAGCAAGCGCTCGATTTCGTCCAGGTGCGAGTTCAGGCGCGTGATTTCTTCCGCGACGTCGATGCGGATGGCAAAGGCCGTGGCCTCGGTGAGCGCGCGATCGCGCGCCGCTTCTGGCAGGGTGGAGCCGTCGGTCAGGGCCATGGCTTCTTTCCAGCGTTCCATGAAACGTTGGCGTTGCTGCTCGACCAGCAGGGGCACCATGGGGCCCGCCTGTTGCGCCAGGCTGCGCAGCTGGCCGAGCCGGTCGTGCAGCATGGCGGCCAGGCGCTCGCCTTCGCGTGCGCGTGCCGCCAGCAATTGTGCGAGTGCCTGTTCCGCCAGGGGGGGCACGGCCTCACTCCAGTCCTCGGGGCCGGCGCCAGCATTGGCGCACAGGCGCAGCGCATCCGCGACAGTCAGGGGCGCCGCCTGGGGCAGCCAGGATTTCACGGCATCCTGCAGCGAGTTGATGCGTTGCAGCAGGCGCGGCGCAGGATCCTGGAGGCTGCTGCCATCGTCGCTTTCCAGCGCGGCACGCACTTCCACCTTGCCCCGCTTGAGCTGCGCGGTCAGCAGACTGCGCAAGACGGGTTCCAGGGCGCGCAGTTCGTCGGGAAGTCGGAACGACAGGTCTAGAAAGCGGCTGTTGACCGAGCGGATTTCAAGCCCCAGCCGGCGGCCGTGGGGGGCGCGGGTGTCGGTATCAGCGCCAGTGGCAGAGGCGCCATGCTGAGCGCTGGCGTATCCGGTCATGCTGTAAACTGGCATTGGACTTTTTGATGGTTGCTTGCGATCCGGCGATTATCCGGGTTCCGCTCTACACCCGCGTCATCTTCGCAAAATATGTCAAAAATCAAGCCGGCGCCATTGCCTCCCGACACCACCATTGGGGGCTACCGTGTGGTACGCCGATTGTCTTCCGGCGGGTTTGGTGTGGTTTATCTGGCGCTGGATGCCGAAGGCCAGCAGATCGCCATCAAGGAGTATCTGCCATCCTCCCTGGCCACCCGCGCCCCGGGGGAGTTGCTGCCCAAGGTGCCGCCCGAAAAGCTGTCGCTCTACCGTCTGGGTCTCAAGAGTTTCTTTGAAGAAGGCCGCGCGCTGGCCCAGATCTCGCATGCCTCGGTGGTCAGTGTGCTCAACTTCTTCCGTGAAAACGAAACTGTTTACATGGTGATGAACTACCTGGAAGGGGCCACCCTGCAGGATTTCATCATCACCGCGCGCGACCTCAAGACGCAGAAGGTGTTTCGCGAGTCCACCATCCGCTCGCTGTTTGACGAGGTGCTGCGCGGCCTGCGCATCGTGCACCAGCACAAGATGCTGCACCTGGATATCAAGCCCGCCAACATCTTCATCACCGACGACAACAAGGCCGTGATGATCGACTTCGGTGCCGCGCGCGAGGTGCTGTCCAAAGAGGGCAACTTCATCCGCCCCATGTACACCCCCGGCTTTGCCGCGCCCGAGATGTACAGGCGCGATTCGTCCATGGGCCCCTGGACCGATATTTATGCGATTGGCGCCTGCATCTACGCTTGCATGCAGGGCTTTCCGCCCAACGAGGCGCCCCAGCGCATCGAGAAGGACCGCCTGTCGCTGGCGCTGACCAAGCTGCGTGGCGTGTATTCGGACAACCTCATCGAGGTGGTGGAGTGGTGCATGGCACTCGATCCGCTGTCGCGCCCGCAGTCGGTGTTTGCGCTGCAAAAAGAGCTCAGCCGCGAAGGCGAGCGTCGCTATACCAAGCTTTCGGTGACCGAGAAAATGCGTCTGCAGCTCGACACCCTGGTGTCCGACACCAAGAAAAATGTGCAAAAAGTGGGTGAAGCCACGGGAATCGGGGCCAAACCCAAATGAAATTCTCTGTATTCCAGATCAGCCGCCGCGGGGGGCGCGAGAAGAACGAAGACCGCATGGGTTACTGCTACACGCGCGAAGCGGGCCTGTTCGTGCTGGCCGACGGCATGGGCGGGCACCCCGAGGGCGAGGTGGCTGCGCAGATAGCGCTGCAAACCATTTCGTCCCTGTTCCAGCGCCAAGCCAAACCGCAGCTCGACAATGTGCAGGAGTTCCTGTCGTCCGCCCTGCTGGCGGCCCACCACCAGATCCTGCGCTATGCCTCCGACAAAGGCATGCTCGACACGCCGCGCACCACGCTGGTGGCTGCCGTGGTGCAGGCCGGCGCCGCCTCGTGGATCCATTGCGGCGACTCGCGCCTGTACATGGTGCGCGATGGAGAGTTGCTGAGCCGCACGCGCGACCACTCCTACCTCGAATTGCGCAATGCCCCGCCACCGGGGCTGGACCTCATCAATCGCAACGTGCTGTTCACCTGCCTGGGCTCGCCCACCAAGCCCATTTACGATGTCACCGGCCCCGTTCACCTGGAGCAGGGCGATCGCATCCTGCTGTGCTCGGACGGCCTGTGGGGCTCGCTCAGCGATGAGGACATTGCCACCCAGCTCAGCCAGAAGACGGTGTCGCATGCGGTGCCCGATCTGGTCGAGAACGCTTTGCGCAAGGCGGGCGAGGGCAGTGACAACGTCACCGTGGTGGCGTTCGAGTGGGAAACCCCTGACACCTTCGAGTCCACGCAAGGTGTGTCGACCGACAGCATCAGCGACGATGTTTTCGCCTCGACCATCCAGGCCGGCCCGCTCGATGGGTTGGTGGATGATCTCGACGATGATGCCATTGAGCGATCCATTGCAGAAATCAACGAAGCCATCCGCCAGTCCGCTGCACGCAAAGCATGACAAGCCCCTGAGTCACTTCGCGCCGTCCCCCTTCTCTCGCTTGGCGTGGCAATTCGGGAAGGGGAACACCGCCCGCGCGGCGGTTGCTGGCCTGGGCCGCGCGCATCGCAGGGGCTTGATCTGACGGACCGGCTCGCTGACATGACCCCTGGGCCCTGCAGGCGTTCTGCCCATTTTTGACACCGGAAACCACATGACCACTTTCAACCGCACCGACGGCCGCGCCGCCAACCAGCTGCGCCCCGTGCGCATCACGCGCCACTACACCATGCATGCTGAGGGCTCGGTGCTGATCGAGTTTGGCAATACCAAGGTGCTGTGCACGGCTTCGGTGGAAGAAAAAGTGCCGCCGCACCAGCGCGGCACCGGCGAGGGCTGGGTGACTGCCGAATACGGCATGTTGCCCCGCGCCACGCACAGGCGCAGCGACCGCGAGGCGGCCAAGGGAAAGCAGAGCGGTCGCACGCAGGAGATACAGCGCCTGATTGGCCGCTCGCTGCGGGCGGTGTTTGACCTGAAGCTGCTGGGCGAGCGCACCATCCAGCTCGACTGCGATGTAATCCAGGCCGACGGGGGCACGCGCACCGCCGCCATCACCGGTGCCTGGGTGGCGGCGCAGGACGCCGTGAGCCAGCTGCTGGCCAGCGGCAAGATCACGGCGAGCCCCATCCTGGGGCCGGTGGCCGCCATCTCGGTCGGCATCGTGCAGGGCACGCCGCTGCTGGACCTGGAGTATGTGGAAGACGTGGGTTGCGACACCGACATGAACGTGGTCATGACGGGGGCGGGCCACTTCGTGGAAGTGCAGGGCACGGCCGAGGGTGTGGCCTTCACCCGGGCCGAGATGGACCAGCTGCTGGCACTGGCCGACAAGGGTGTTGCCGAACTGGTGGGTCTGCAACAAAAATCGCTATTAAAATAATAGCTAATGGCGATTTATGCATAAGCACCACAGGCCATCTTGACCATGAAACTCGTTCTTGCCTCCAACAACCGCGGCAAACTGGCCGAACTGCAGGCCATGCTGGCGCCGCTGGGCATTGAGCTGGTGCGCCAGGCCGACCTGGGCGTGGGCGAGGCCGAAGAGCCGCACCGCACCTTCGTCGAGAACGCGCTGGCCAAGGCGCGGTTTGCCAGCGCGCACACCGGCCGGCCCGCGCTGGCCGACGACGCCGGCCTGTGCGTGGACGCCTTTGGCGGTCTGCCCGGTGTGGACACGGCCTACTACGCCACCCAGTTCGGCTACGAAAAGGGCGACGACACCAACGTGCGTGCCCTGCTGGAGCAGATGCAGGGCCAGGACAACCGCCGCGCCGCCATGGTCAGCACCCTGGTGGCCGTGCGCAGCCCGCAGGACCCCGAGCCCCTGATTGCCGTGGGCCGCGTGGTGGGCGAGATCACGCGCGCGCCGCGTGGCAGCAACGGCTTCGGCTTCGACCCGGTGATGTTCATCCCCGAGTTCGGCCAGACCTTTGCCGAGCTGCCCACCGAAGTCAAGAACGCCCACAGCCACCGCGGCCGTGCGGCGCAGCAGATGCTGGCGCTGATGCGCGAGCGCTGGTTTGTATGAAGTACCCCCCTGAGTCGCTTCGCGCCTTCCCCCCAGGGGGACACCGCCAGCGCATGTGCGCCGATGCATTGGCGGCCCTTGCGCGGCGGTCGCGCGTAGGGCCGCTCATGCCGCAAGCGGCTGCTGCGGCGTGAGCGCTCTGAACCTTTGATGCTTTCAATGGCTATCCCCATCCTTCCTACCACGGATGCCGCCCCCGCCGTGGTGCGCGACATCCAGCACTACATGCGACCGGGGCTGCTGCAGCTCACCAGCCTGCCGCCGCTGGCCTTGTATGTGCACCTGCCCTGGTGCCTGAAAAAGTGCCCCTATTGCGACTTCAACTCGCACGAGTGGCGCGATGCCGGTGGCGTGGGCGCTGCGGGCGCCTTGCCCGAGGCCCGCTACCTCGACGCCCTGGTGGCCGACCTCGAAGCGGCGCTGCCCCTGGTGTGGGGTCGCAGCGTGCACAGCATCTTCATCGGCGGTGGCACGCCCAGCCTGTTTTCACCCCGGTCCATCGACCGGCTGATCGGTGACATCCGCGCACGCCTGCCGCTGGCCGCCGATTGCGAGATCACCCTGGAGGCCAACCCCGGCACCTTCGAAAAAGACCGGTTCCGCGCCTTTCGCGCGGCGGGTGTCACGCGCCTGTCGGTGGGCGTGCAAAGCTTCAACGACCGGCACCTGCAGGCCCTGGGCCGGGTGCACGACCGCGCCCAGGCCCTGGCCGCCGTGCAGGAGGCGGCGCAGGCCTTCGACACCTTCAACCTCGACATCATGTACGCGCTGCCGGGCCAGACGCTGCCCGAACTGGCGCAGGACATGGCCACGGCGCTGGCGCTGGCGCCGCCGCACATCTCCATCTACCACCTGACCATCGAGCCCAACACCTACTTCGCCAAGTTTCCGCCCGCCATTCCTCCGGACGACGATGCCTACGCCATGCTGGACCGCATCACCGAAATGACGGGGCAGGCCGGGCTGGCGCGCTACGAGATTTCGGCCTACGCCCGGCCGGGCCATGCGTGTTTTCACAACACCAACTACTGGCAGTTTGGCGACTACCTGGGGCTGGGCGCGGGTGCGCACAGCAAGCTCAGCTTTGCCCACCGCGTGGTGCGCCAGACGCGCTTTCGCGATCCGCGCCTGTACATGGACAACGCACTGGCGGGCCACGCCCTGGCGCAGGACGAGGAGGTGCGCCGTGCCGACCTGCCGTTCGAGTTCATGCTCAATGCGCTGCGCCTGCGCGAGGGCTTTGCGCTGCAGGACTTTGTGGAACGCACGGGCCTGCCCCTGACCGCCATTGCCAAGGCGCTGGAGGAAGCCGAACGCAAGGGCCTGATCACCCGCGACATGGCCCATATGCGCCCCACCGAGCGTGGATTCGATTTTCTGAACGATCTGCAGGCACTGTTTCTGGCCGACTGACCGCCTGGCACACCGTCCCATTCTGTGGGATGTGGTTGGCATGAAATTGGCCTCCAGCGCTTGCGTGGCAAGCGCTTGAAGCCATTTCAACGGGAGCAAAAGGGCGATGGCACCCGTGGTGCTTCTGGCGGCGGAGCGTTGTTCAGCCGCAGCGCACCGCCGTGATGCGCCCATTGCTGTCCACCACCAGGTTCAGGCGCTCGGTGTTGAACTCCTGCGTCACCGCCTGGCGCGGGTGCAGCAGGCGTGCCATGGCGGCGCCCGAAGCCACCCGGGCCTGCTCGATCACCGAGGGCGTGCCCTGCTTGCCGATCACCCTGTGGGCGGGCGCCGCATTGCACACACCGCCCCGTGGCCCAGGGCCCACCGAGGCCGGAGGCGCCGCCCCGCCCGGCAAGCCCGAGCAGCCCGCCAGCAAGGCGGCGCACAGGCAGGTGGTCAGGGTGAAGGTTCGGCTTATCTGCATGGTTTTCTCCGGTGGGAATCTGGGGCGTGGCGCGCCGGGTGAGGGGACACCTTATCTTGCGCCAGAGCCTTTGGCTGTCACCACGGGTAACCGTGTTGCTTTGCGGTCTTGGAGACGGTCGCAAGGGGCAATGCGTGCCGTCAACCCAGCAGCTGGTCGAGCGCGCCGGGGCCAATGGGGGGCTCCACCGTCCAGGGCACCACCAGCACCGGGTGGCGGGTGTAAGCGGCCACCCGCTCCATCTGTTTGCGCTCGCTGTCCAGGCGGGCCTGCAGCAGCGGGTCGGCCGTGCCCGTGGCCAGCAGCGATTTGTTGACCACCCAGGCAAAGGGCTCGATGTGGGCCCGGCGCAGATCGTCCTGCAGCGCAGCGGCCTGGGACACGGGGGTGGCCTCAGGCAGCGTGACCAGAATGATGCGGGTGTAGTCCGCATCCTGCAGGCGCATCAGTGGCGTCACGATGCGGCCTGCGGCCTTGCCCTCGAATTCGCGCACCATCTGGCGGTGGTAGGCGCCGGTGGCGTCCATCAGCAGCAAGGAATGCCCGGTGGGTGCGGTGTCCAGCACCACAAACGCGCTGCGTGCCTGCGCCACCACATGCGAGAAGGCGTGAAAAACCGCCACTTCCTCGGTGCAGGGCGAACGCAGGTCTTCCAGCAGCAGGGCTTTCTCGTCCTCGGTCAGGGTGGCGGCGCGGGCGGCCACGATCTTGTCCACGTATTTCTGCGTTTCGGCCTTGGGGTCGATGCGGCCCACGCGCAGGCCGGGCACTTCGGCGTTGAGCGTGGCGGCCAGGTGCGCAGCCGGGTCGGTCGTCGTCAGGTGCACCGACTTGCCGTGGTGGACCAGGCCCAGCGCAATGGCCGCGGCAAGGGTGGTCTTGCCGACCCCACCCTTGCCCATGACCATGATCAGGCCGCGCTCGCCCTGCGCAAGCTCGGCCACCAGTTCGGACAGCTTGTGGTGGTCGAGTTCGGGTGCTGACGGGGTGGCTGTGCCCGTCGTTCGCGTGGGCTCGGCGGCCAGCAGCCCGCGCAGTGCGGGCAGGCCCACCGAATCCACGGCCCTGAGGGGAATATGGTCGGCCGCCAGGGGTTGCAGCGCGGCGGGCATCTCGTCAAGTGCCTTGCGCCCCAGCGCTTCGATGGCGGCGGCAATCGGGTCGTCCGGGTGGCTGCGCTGGAATACGGCGTTCACCACCAGCCGCTGGTTCACCAGGCCCAGCGCGCGCAGCTCGTCCGACGACCGGGCGGCCTCTTCGAACGCGCCTTTCTCGGGCCGGGCCACCAGCACCACGGTGGTCAGCGTGGCATCGTTGAGCGCCGCCAGGGCCGCGTTGAAAAGCTGCTCCTGCATCTTCAGGCCCGAGTGCGGCCCCAGGCAGGATGCGCCCCGGTCGTTGCCCTCCAGAAAACCGCTCCAGGCCTTGGGCAGGCTCAGCAGCCGGAGCGTGTGGCCCGTGGGGGCCGTGTCGAACACCACATGGTCATAGGCGGCACCGCCCTGCGACAGGAGGCTGGAGAACTCGTCAAAGGTGGCGATCTCGGTGGTGCAGGCGCCCGACAGTTGTTCGCGCACGGTGGCAATGTCCTGGTCGCTGGCCTGTGGACCCATCTGCTCGACCACGCGGGTGCGGTAATGCACCGCAGCCGCATCGGGGTCGATGTTGAGCACCTGCAGGCCGGGCACGCCCGGCACCGCCACGGGCTGGTTGCTCAGCGTGATACCCAGCATTTCATCGAGGTTGGAGGCCGCGTCGGTGCTGACGAGCAGCACTTTTTTGCCCGCATCGGCCAGCGCGATCGACACCGCCGTGGACACCGAGGTCTTGCCCACGCCGCCCTTGCCGGTGAAGAACAGGTATTTGGTGGGCTGGTCGAGTAGGCGAATGGAGGCGGGCATGGAATTCCTTGGTGGCGCTGAACCGCCGGGCTTGCAGAGGGAGAAGATGGCTCACTTTACAATAATTCGATAATCGTTGTATAGTTATTGCATGAACGAAATCGACGCTGTCCGTTCCCTCGCTGCCCTGGCCCAGGAAGTGCGCCTGCGGGTGTTTCGTGCGCTGGTCGTTGCCGGCAATGAGGGGCTGACACCCGGTGCGTTGGCCGAGCTGCTGGAGGTGGCGCCCAACACCTTGTCCTTCCATCTCAAGGAGCTCACCCATGCGGACCTGGTCAGCCAGGAGCGCCAGGGCCGCCACCTGATTTACCGCGCCTCGATCACCAGCATGAACGAGCTGCTGGGCTTTCTCACCGAAAACTGCTGCCAGGGCGCGGACTGCCTGGCGCCCCAGGCAAGGTCCTGCGCTTGCTGAAAATCAAGGAGACCCTCATGAAAAGATTCCACGTCCACATCCATGTCGATGACCTCGCCAAGAGCATTGCGTTCTATTCCAGGCTCTTCGCGGCCGAGCCAGCACGCGTTGAAGCCGATTACGCCAAGTGGATGCTGGACGACCCGCGCGTGAACTTTGCCATCTCCACCCGGGGCAACCAGCCGGGGCTGGATCACCTGGGTTTCCAGGTCGACGATGCCGCCGAGCTGGCGCAACTGAAGGCCCGGGCGGAATCGGCCGACATGGCGCTGCTGGACGAGGGCGCCACCAGCTGCTGCTATGCCCGCAGCGAGAAGCACTGGGTCACCGATCCGCAGGGCATTGCGTGGGAGCATTTCCACACGCTGGGCAATATCCCGGTGTTCAACGAACCGGGCAAAACCACTGCGGACGGCGCATGCTGTGCGCCCGCGCCAGCCCGTGAAAAGGCGTCGTCGGCTTGCTGCGCACCGGGTCCATGCTGAAAAGTTATTGAGCCAGGCCTTCGACAGCAGGGTGGCTTGCGGCGGTACTCGGCCGCTTCGGTGTCTGTCATGCAGCTGTCATTAAAAAATACAATATTTCAATGAATGTAGAATTAATAGAGGAAGGCATGCCATGAAAGTCGGCATCAACGGAATGGGCCGCATTGGCCGCCTGGCGCTGCGTGCGGCCATGGGTGCGGCAGAGCGCCCGCTGGATGACCCCCGTGCCGGCAATCGCCTGGAGGTGGTGCACCTGAACGAAATCAAAGGCGGCCCAGCGACCACCGCCCACCTGCTGGCGTTTGATACGGTGCAAGGCAAGTGGCGCGAGCGCATTCACGCCGAGGGCGACAGCGCCATCGCCATCGGCAGCCAGCGGCTTTCGTTCAGCGCGCACGCCACTGCGGCAGAAATCCCCTGGGGGGATCTGGGGGTGGACGTGGTGCTGGAATGCACCGGCAAGTTCCTGACGCCCGACACCATCCAGGGCCACCTGGATCGTGGTGCCAAGCGCGTCATCGTGGCCGCACCCGTGAAGGTGGGGGATGTGCTCAACATCGTGGTCGGTGTGAACCACGCGCTGTACGACCCGACCAGAAACCGCATCGTCACCGCCGCCTCGTGCACCACCAACTGCCTGGCGCCAGTGGTGAAGGTAGTGCATGAAAACCTGGGCATACGCCACGGGCAAATCACCACCATCCACAACCCCACCAATACCAATCTGGTGGTGGACGCGCCACACAAAGACCTGCGCCGTGCCCGCAGTGCCATGGAAAGCCTGGCACCCACATCCACCGGCAGCGCCACCGCCATCGCGCTGATCTACCCCGAACTCAAGGGCAAGCTCAATGGCCATGCGGTGCGCGCCCCGGTGCTCAATGCCTCGCTGACGGACTGCGTGTTCGAGCTGCAGCGCGAGACCACGGCGGAGGAGGTGAACGCGCTGTTCCAGCAAGCTGCCACGTCTTGCCTGTCGGGCATTCTGGGCTATGAAGAGTTGCCGCTGGTGAGCGCCGACTACGCCCGCGATACGCGCAGTTCCATCGTCGATGCCCTGTCCACCATGGTGACGGACGGCACGCTCTTGAAGGTGTACGCCTGGTACGACAACGAAATGGGCTATGCCTGCCGCATGGTGGATCTGGCCTGCCACATGCGCGACGTGGGGTTCTGAAATGCAGGGCCACGCCACGCGCAACTACGCCATCGTCACCGCGGCCTATTGGGGTTTCACACTCACCGACGGCGCGCTGCGCATGCTGGTGCTGTTGCATTTCTACCGTCTGGGGTATTCGCCGTTCACGCTGGCCTTCCTGTTTTTGCTGTACGAAGCGGCCGGCGTGCTGGCCAACCTGATTGGCGGCTGGCTGGCCACGCGCTATGGCATCACGCGCATGCTGACGGTAGGGTTGGTGACCCAAATCATCGGTTTCACCTTGCTGTCGCAGCTCAACCCCGCATGGTCGGTAGCCATGTCGGTGGCCTGGGTGGTGCTGGCGCAGGGCATCTGCGGCGTGGCCAAAGACCTCACCAAAACCGCCAGCAAATCTGCCATCAAGGTCACCTCGGCAGAAGCGAAAGAGCAGGGCGCGGGCCAGCTCTTCCAATGGGTGGCCTGGTTTACGGGCAGCAAGAACGCCATGAAGGGCGTGGGATTCTTTCTGGGGGGATTGCTGCTGGAGGCGCTGGGTTTTCGGCAGGCGCTGTGGGCCATGGCCGCTCTGCTGGCACTGGTGCTGGTGGGCGTGGTCACCTCACTGCCGCAGATGATGGGCAAAAACAAGGCTTCGAAATCGGCCAAGGAGCTGTTCGCCAAGAACGCGGGCATCAATGCGCTGGCTGCCGCCCGGGTGGTGTTGTTTGGCGCGCGCGATGTGTGGTTTGTGGTGGGCGTGCCGGTGTTTCTGTATTCGCAGGGATGGACGTTCACGATGGTGGGCGGCTTCCTGGCCGCCTGGACCATCGGCTACGGACTGGTGCAGGCCATGGCGCCGCAACTGGTCCGGCGCAGCCAGGACGGCCTGAGCACCGAGGTGCCCGCCGCGCGCCTGTGGTCGGCCATTCTGGCGGTGGTTCCCGTTGCGATGGCCGTGGCGGTAGCCCTGCAGGCACCTTATCTGGAGTGGGTGGTGGTGGGCGGATTGGGGCTGTTTGGCTTTGCGTTTGCGATCAACTCTTCCGTGCACTCCTACCTCGTTCTCGCCTACGCCGGCTCGGAGAAAGCCGCCGAGGATGTTGGTTTCTACTACGCCGCCAACGCCCTGGGGCGCTTCATGGGCACGCTGATGTCCGGCCTGCTGTACCAGTGGGGCGGGCTGCTGTATGCCCTCATCGGGTCCGCCGTGATGCTGGCCATCTGCTGGCTGGTCACGCTGGCTTTGCCGTTGACTGCGGGCCATAAGGCGCCGGCTGCGGCGTGAACCGCCATCCTCTCCACCGTTGCTTCAGAAAGTGGCTCTTTCCATGTCAAACCGCATCTACAACGTGCTCTTCATCTGCACGCACAACTCCGCGCGCAGCATCCTCGCCGAGGCCATACTCAACCAGCACGGCGCAGACAGGTTTCGTGCGTTCAGCGCCGGCAGCCACCCCGCGGGCCAGGTCAACCCGCACGCGCTGGATTTGCTGGAAAGAAACCGGTTTCCGACGGCGGGCTTGCGCAGTAAGAACTGGGATGAGTTTGCGGCCCCCGGTGCACCGGTCATGGACTATGTGCTGACGGTGTGCGACAAGGCGGCGGGCGAGGTGTGCCCCGTCTGGCCAGGCCAGCCGGTGTCGGCGCACTGGGGTGTCGAAGATCCGGCTGCAGTGGAAGGCGATGAGGAAGCCGTGAACAAGGCGTTCAAGGACGCGTTCATCGTGATGAGCCGCCGCATTGCGCTCTTTCTGAGCTTGCCCATCGACAAGCTGGACAAAATGTCGTTGCAGAAAGAGCTGGCCCAGATCGGGCAAACCAGAGGCTGAGGCATTCACATTTTGACGGGCCTGGACCGTGCATGGTCCAGGCCTTTTGCATTGAAAGAGGGAGAGGGCCACCATGGGGCTGTTTGAGCGGTATTTGACGATCTGGGTTGCGCTGGGCATTGCCGCCGGCGTGGCGCTGGGGCTGGTTCTTCCGGATTTTTTTCAGGCCGTCGCGGGCCTGGAGCTTGCGCAGGTCAATCTCGTGGTGGCGGTGTTCATCTGGGTGATGATTTATCCGATGATGATTCAGATTGACTGGGCCGCCATCAAGGACGTCGGCAAGAAGCCGCAGGGGCTGCTGCTGACACTGACTGTCAATTGGCTCATCAAGCCGTTCACCATGGCAGCGTTGGGCGTTCTCTTCTTTCAGTACCTTTTCGCCCCCTGGGTGGATCCCCAATCGGCCAGCGAGTACATCGCCGGCATGATTTTGCTGGGCGTTGCGCCTTGCACCGCCATGGTGTTCGTCTGGAGCCAGCTCGTCAAAGGCGATGCGAACTACACGCTGGTTCAGGTGTCGGTGAACGATCTGGTGATGGTGGTGGCGTTTGCGCCCATTGCGGCGTTCTTGCTGGGTGTGACCAACGTCACCGTGCCCTGGGAAACCCTGGTTCTGTCCACCGTGCTGTATGTGGTGCTGCCCTTGGCCGCCGGCATGGCGACCCGCCACCTGCTGGCCAGAAGATCTCCCCTGGCGGTAGGAGCGTTGGTGGCGAAGCTCAAGCCCTGGTCCATCGTGGGCCTCATTGCAACCGTGGTGCTGTTGTTCGGCTTCCAGGCGGGCACCATCGTTGAAAAACCAGCGGTCATCGGCTTGATTGCCATTCCCCTGGTGTTGCAGACCTACGGCATCTTCTTCATCGGCTGGTGGGGCGCCAAGCTGCTCAAGCTGCCCCACAATGTCGCCGGCCCTGCCTGCCTGATCGGTACCTCCAACTTCTTTGAACTGGCAGTGGCGGTGGCGATTTCTCTCTTCGGCCTCAACTCGGGCGCTGCCCTGGCCACGGTGGTCGGCGTGCTGGTCGAGGTGCCGGTGATGCTCTCTCTGGTGGCGATCGTCAATGCCTGGCGGCCCAGTGTTCACACCCCTCGCGCATGATGAGTTGGCGAGTGCTGGGGCTGATGCGCTCCATCGCTTCGAAAACCGAGTGCGATCCAGCGCCTGGATCTGGCTCTTTTCATCCACGCACAACACCATCGACTTGACCGGCGGATCGGCGCTCTGTGTTGCGCTCCGCCAAGTAGTACGAGCTCTCAGCAGATATAAGGCTGGGGGCGGCGTGTCCTCGTCAACTTGACTGGCGATCGATGCTCCGCCTTGGTTGGATTCTTTGATGGGTAGAAAACAAATACGGGCCGAAAGGCCCGTATTTGTTTGCTGTCTGGCGGAGACTGTGAGATTCGAACTCACGGACGGTTGCCCGTCGGCAGTTTTCAAGACTGCTGGTTTAAACCACTCACCCAAGTCTCCGGGTTGGAAGCGGCGTATTCTAGCCCGCCCGCCGGAGTCCATTGGCGTGGCATGCCCAGTGATCCGCCTTCGGCATGCCCAAGTTGGGCCGATAGCTCTGGTACCTCTCCATGGCGGCCGACGCCGAAAAATGGATGATCACCAGCCCGGAGATGCCGCCATCGAACCTGGAGCCACGGGACGCGTGCAAGCGGGCCTGTGGCAGCCATGCCGCAAGGTGCCTGCACAGGTCACAGCCCTGTCAAACAGTGTCCAGACACTCAGGCCCTTCTTCAACCCATGGGCCTTTTCATGCTGGAACCCTCTTTCCGCGACCCGATCCGTATTTCGCGCCGTGTGGCCACCCTCGGCGTGGTCGCTGTGGCGGCCCTCCTGACCGCCTGCGGCGGTGACGGTTCCACCAACGCCGGTGCCACCGCCACGCTGGCCGTGCTGGAGACGACCGACCTGCACTTCAATGTGCGTAGCTACGACTATTTCAAGCTGGCCGAAGACAAGACCTACGGTTTTGAGCGCACCGCCACGCTGGTGCGCGCCGCCCGCAAAGAGTTTGCCAACACCTTGCTGGTGGACAACGGCGACACCATCCAGGGCACGGCGCTGGCCGATTACGAGGCCACGATCAGCCCTATCCCCTGCACGCAGCAGCTGTCGATGTACAAGGCCATGGGCGCGCTGGGCTTTGATGCGGGCACGCTGGGCAACCACGAGTTCAACTACGGTCTGCCTTTCCTGAACCAGGTGCTGGGCGGCGGGCTGGACGTGGAGGGTGTGGGCGCCAGCAAGAAATGCGCGGGCGCCGGCTATCCCATGGCGCTGGCCAACGTGTACAGCAGCAAGACCAAGAAGCCGCTGGTGCAGCCCTACACGCTGCTGGAACGCTCCCTCATTGCTAAGGGCACCGATGGCAAGGACGTGAAGCTGCCCATCAAGGTGGGTGTGATCGGCTTCACCACCCCCGGCATCATGAACTGGGACAAGCGCTACCTCGAAGGCAAGGTCTACACCGAAGGCGCTGTGGAGGCCGCCACCAAGTACGTGCCCGAGCTGCGCGCCAAGGGCGCCGACATCGTGGTGGCTCTGCTGCACGGCGGGCTGGACAGCTCGGCCTACTCGCCCACCATGGAGAACCCCGGCCTGTACCTCTCGAAGGTGCCCGGCATCGACGCCATGGTGCTGGGCCACCAGCACAGCGTGTTCCCCGACACGGCGGCCAAGCCCGCCTATAGCCAGGCGGGCGTGGACAACAAGGCCGGCACCATCAATGGCGTGCCCGCCGTCATGGCGAGCTCCTGGGGCAAGGCGCTGGGCGTCATCCAGCTCGCACTGCAGTGGGACGGCACCAAGTGGGCCGTCAACAAGGCGGCCAGCAAGAGCGAGCTGCGCAACATCCAGAGCAAGAATGCTGCCGGCACCACGGTTTACGTCGATCCCGATGCCACCGTGGCGCCGCTGATCGAAACGCAGCACCAGGCCGCCATCCAGTATGTGAAGACGCCCATCGGCCAGACCGACTTCCGCATGAGCACGTTGTTTGCCGACGTGGGCGACCCCGGCGCCATCCAGATCGTCAACCAGGCCCAGCAGGCCTATGTGGCGGCCTACATCCAGGCCAATCTGCCGCAGTACGCGGCATTGCCTGTGCTGTCGGTGAGCGCGCCGTTCAAGAGCGGCTTCCAGGGCGGGTCGGACTACACCGACGTGGCCGTGGGCCCGCTGGCCATCAACAACGCGGCCGACCTGTACCTGTACCCCAACACCGTGTCTGCGGTGAAGGTGAACGGTGCCGACATCAAGAACTGGCTGGAGGCCGCAGCCCAGCGCTTCAACCAGATCGACCCGGCCAAGGCCACCGAGCAGGCGCTCATCAGCACCTTCCCGGGCTACAACTTCGACATGTTCACCACGGCCGACGTGCAGTACGAGATTGATGTGACGCAGGCCAAGGGCAGCCGCATCAAGAACCTCATGTACCTGGGCAAGGCCATTGACCCCGCGCAGGAGTTCGTGATCGCCACCAACAACTACCGCGCCACCAGCGGCAAGAGCTTCAGCGACAAGCTCGACGGCTCGGGCACCATCTGGGCCTCGCCCGATGCCAACCGCGACGTGGTGATCGACTACATCCGCAAGAACCCCGCCGTGACCCGCGCCGCCAACGGTGCCGCCAAGAGCTGGCGCTTTGCCTCGGTGAGCGTGGCCGGGCCGGTGGTGTTCAGTTCGGGCGCCAACGCGCTGGCCGTGGCACAGGCCGCAGGTCTGAACAATGTGAGCCTGGTGGCCGCCGACGACGGCAGCGGCAAGGGAACGTCCAAGTACGCGGTGGACTTGTCCAAGTAAGCAGACGGGCCTGCCCACCCCATGGGCCGGGCAGGCCGCGTCGTTCAAGCCACCCCGTGGGCATCTGCGGGGTTTTTTGCTATCTGAATAGCAGCTATTGGCGCTTTTCAGACGGTTGGTAGAGCCGATTTTTGCTTGAATGCCTGCATATTTCAGGCGTTGCGCCCACCCGCAGGCTGCAGCAGCACCAGCAGTGCCCCTGCGCCGCCATCGATGGGGCGGGCCTGCACAAAGGCCAGCACCTCTTTCTTTTGCACCAGCCAGCTTTGCACCCGGCCCTTGAGCACCGGGCTTTTGCCGGGCGAGCCCAGGCCTTTGCCATGCACCACGCGCACGCAGCGCAGGCCCAGCTTGTGGGCGAGGCGGATGAATTCGCCCAGGGCCTGTCGGGCTTCATCCACGCGCAGGCCGTGCAGGTCCAGCTGGCGCTGAATGCTCCAGTGGCCCGAGCGCAGGCGGCGGGTGATCTCCACCCCGATGCCCGGTCGGCGAAAGCTCAGCTGGTCATCGGTATCGAGCAAGGTGCTCACATCAAAGTCATCGCTGATGGATTCGAGCAGCACCCGCTCTTCGTCCAGCCAGTGCTGCACTGGCAGGGGCGGGGGCTGCTGCTGCGGCAGCTGCGCCAGGTTGGGCTGGCGCAGGGGCGTGATGCGGCCCACGCTGCGGCTGAACAGGGTGCGCTCGGCCTCTTGCCGGGCAGCGGCTTCGCGGCGGGCCAGGGCCTCGGCTTCGGCGCGCTGCTGCTCCTCGCGCAGGCGGCGGCCCACAGCCGCCAGGTCGTGCAGGTCATGCAGGCGCACGCTGGGGCGGCGCGGGCGGGCCGGCGTGCGCTGGGTCTTGGCTGGTGGCGTCACACCAGCCCTTTCTCGGCCATCGACAAGGCCTGGCCTGGTGCCACGATGACATGGTCGAGCACGCGCACGTCCACCAGCGCCAGCGTGGTCTTGAGGGTCTGGGTCAGCGTCTCGTCGGCGCGGCTGGGCTGCACGCTGCCGCTGGGGTGGTTGTGGGCCAGCACCACGGCTGCGGCCTGGTGGTGCAGGGCACGCAGCACCACCTCGCGCGGGTACACGCTGGTCTGGGTGAGCGTGCCCCTGAAGAGTTCTTCCATGGCCAGCAGGCGGTTCTGGCTGTCGAGGAACAGCACGCCAAACACCTCATGGCCCTTGGCGCCCAGGTGCAGCTGCAGGTAGTGCTTGACGGCGTCGGGCGAGTCGAACACCTCGCGCTCGCGCAGCTGCTGTGCCAGGGCGCGGCGGGCCAGTTCGAGCACGGCCACCAGCTCGGCGCGCTTGGCAGGGCCCAGGCCCTTGATGCGTTCGAGGTCGGCCGCGCTGGTGTGCAGCAGCCCGGCAATGCCGCCGAAGCCGCCGGTGATGCAGCCCGTGGCCGGGTCCATGCCGGGCGGGTCGAGCAGCTCCTGCGCCATCTGCAGCACGCCCTTGCCCACGATGCCCGTGCGCAGCAGGATGGCCAGCAGCTCGGCATCGGCCAGGGCAGCGGGGCCGCGCGCCAGCAGTTTTTCGCGGGGTTGGGCGTCGGTGGGCAGGTCTTTGAGGGGCATGGCGCGAGGAAAGTGCGTACGGGGCTGTGCACCGGTGGGTGCTGCCGGTAGGGGTTTGCCCGGTTTTCTACAATCGGGGCAGTTTATCGGGACTCTCATGACCACTACTGCCACCCCCCTTCCCGCCGTCCAGCCGGGTTCTTTCCTCACGCTGCACTACCGCCTGGCCGGTCCGGCCGGGGATGTGATCAACACTTTCGAGGACAAGCCGGCCACCTTGTCGCTGGGCACGGGCGAGCTGTCGCCTGCCATGGAGCAGCGCCTGCTGGGCCTGCCCGAAGGCACGCACGCCACGTTCGAGCTGGCCGCCGGCGAGGCCTTTGGCGAGCGCAATGCCGACATGCAGCAATGGGTGGCGCGCAAGCTTTTGACCGAGCTGGGCGATCCGGACGAGAAATACAACGTGGGCGACGTGGTGCAGTTCCCCACGCCCGACGGGCAGGGCAGCTACGCCGGCGCGGTGATGCAGGTGCGCGATGACGGTGCCGTGCTGTTTGACTTCAACCACCCGCTGGCGGGCCAGCCGGTGACGTTCGAAGTGCAGATCATCGGCGTGCTCTGAGCCATGAACAAGCCCCAGGAAATCCTGCTGGCCGAGCCGCGCGGCTTTTGCGCCGGCGTGGACCGCGCCATCGAGATCGTCGAGCGCGCGCTGCAGAAATTTGGCCGCCCCATCTACGTGCGCCATGAAATCGTGCACAACACCTATGTGGTCAACGACCTCAAGGCCAAGGGCGCGATCTTCATCGAAGAGCTGTCCGACGTGCCGCCCGGTGCCACGCTGGTGTTCAGCGCCCACGGCGTGAGCCGCGCGGTGCAGCAGGAGGCGCAGGCGCGCGGCTTCAGCATTTTCGACGCCACCTGCCCGCTGGTGACCAAGGTGCATGTCGAGGTGGCCAAGCTCGCCAAAGAGGGCTACGAGTTCATCATGATCGGCCACAAGGGCCACCCCGAGGTGGAGGGCACCATGGGCCAGCTCGACCACGGCATCCACCTGGTGGAAGAAGTGGCCGATGTGGCCCATGTGCAGCCCGCGCAGACCGACAAGCTGGCCGTGGTCACGCAGACCACTTTGAGCGTGGACGACGCCGCCGAGATCACCGCCGCCGTGCGCGCGCGGTTTCCCAAGGTGCGCGAGCCCAAGCAGCAGGACATCTGCTACGCCACCCAAAACCGGCAGGACGCCGTCAAGCTGCTGAGCCCGCAGGTGGACCTGGTGATCGTGGTGGGCAGCCCCACCAGCTCCAACAGCAACCGCCTGCGCGAGCTGGCGGCCCGCCTGGGCACCACGGCCTACATGGTGGACAGCGTGGACGAGCTGCGCCACGAGTGGTTTGACGGCATTGCGCGCGTGGGCCTCACGGCCGGCGCCTCGGCCCCCGAAATCCTGGTGCAGCAGGTGATCGAGCGCATCAAGGCGCTGGGCGCGGTGTCGGTGCGCAAGATGCAGGGCATCGAGGAAACCATCAAGTTCCCGCTGCCCAAGGGCCTCAAGATCGATGCGGCCACCGGTCTGGAGATTTCCGCGCGCCTGCCCGAGACGGGGCCGGCGGGGCATTGAGTGGTTGCTTTGCGATTGCTTCTTTATTGATAGCTTCTTGCATTTGATGGGCATGCGCTGGCGGTCTTTTTGATCCAAATTCCGCACCCCGCTTGCTACAGCGGCACCGCCGGCCCGCGCCACAGATCCAGCGGTGGCATGTCGCTCACTTCCGCGCTGCGCGTGCGCAGAGCTTGGGGGGGCGGCGCCAGTTTGTGGGTCTGCTCTGCCCGGCTTCGCGTTGCACCGCCTTCTAAACTGCCTGTCTTTGCCCGCCCGGAGCCCCTGCATGATCGACCGCAACGCCATTGCCGCTGCCCGCCGCCAACTGGCCGCCCAGCCTGACTTTCTGCGCACCACGCCGCTGATGCGCGTGCCGGGACGATCCCTGGGGGTGGGCTGCGGCGAGGTCTGGCTGAAACTGGAGCACCTGCAGGTGGGCGGCAGCTTCAAGGCGCGCGGCATGCTCTACCGCCTGCTGGCCAACCCCGTGCCCGAGAGCGGCGTGATCATCGCATCCGGCGGCAACGCCGGCATTGCCGTGGCCGCTGCCGCCAGGGCCCTGGGCGTGCGCTGCGAAGTCTTCGTCCCCGAGACCTCGCCCGAGGCCAAGCGTGCACGCCTGCGCGACCTGGGGGCCGAGGTGGTCGTCACGGGTGCGGCCTATGCAGAG
Organism: Acidovorax sp. GW835-FHT14B10; assembly: GCF_058793725.1. Taxonomy (NCBI): domain Bacteria; kingdom Pseudomonadati; phylum Pseudomonadota; class Betaproteobacteria; order Burkholderiales; family Comamonadaceae; genus Acidovorax; species Acidovorax sp. GW835-FHT14B10. The sequence continues at coordinate 31,141 of NZ_JBXAGC010000002.1, read as the reverse complement.
GCGTTTGCAGCCTGCGTGGTCCGCCAGCAGGTCACCGGCGCCCTGCAGGCCCACGCCTACGACCAGCCCGAGGTGGTGGCGGGTGCTGGCACGCTGGCGCTGGAGATGGAGGAGCAGGCCGGACGTCTGCCCGACAGCGTGCTGGTCAGCGTGGGCGGCGGCGGCCTCATCGGCGGTGTGGCTGCGTGGGTGGAGAGCCGCGCCGATGTGGTGGCGCTGGAGCCCCAACGCGCGCCCACACTGCACTGCGCGCGTGCTGCGGGCCAGCCGGTGGACGTAGAGGTGGGTGGCGTGGCCGCCGACTCGCTGGGCGCGCGCCGCATCGGCGCCATCGGCTGGGAAGTGAGCCAGCGGCATGTGCACGATGCGCTGCTGCTGCCCGACGACGCGATTCGCGCTGCCCAGCGCTGGCTGTGGAAGGAGCTGAAACTGGCCGTGGAGCCCGCTGCCGCGCTGGGCCTGGCGGCGCTGCAGACCGGCGCCTACCGGCCCCAGCCGCAGGAGACGGTGGCCCTCATCCTGTGCGGTGCCAACTTTGACCCTGGAACTCTTGCCTGAGCCGGTACCGACCGCCCCTTTAAAATCCAGCCCATGCTTGACATCCTTCTCCTCCGCAAAGACCTCGACACCGCCATCGCGCGCCTGGAAACCCGCAAAAAACCCCAGGCCTTCCTGGACGTTTCCGCTTTCCAGGCCCTGGAAGCCGAGCGCAAGACGCTGCAGACCCGCACCGAAGAGCTGCAGGCCCAGCGCAACCAGCTGTCCAAGCAGGTCGGCATGCTGATGAGCCGGGGCGACAAGGATGGCGCCGAAGCCATCAAGACCCAGGTGGCTGCGGGCAAGGCAGAGCTGGAACAATCCGCCGCCCGCCTGGACCAGATCCAGGCCGAACTGCAGGCCATGCTGGCGGCCGTGCCCAACCTGCCGCACGAATCGGTCCCCGTGGGCAGTGACGAATCCGGCAACGTGGAAGTGCGCCGCTGGGGCACGCCCGGCGCCTTCACCTTCGAGGTGAAAGACCACGTCGATGTGGGCACCCCGCTGGGCCTGGATTTCGACATGGGCGTCAAGCTCTCGGGCTCGCGCTTTACGGTGATGAAGGGCTCCATCGCCCGCCTGCACCGCGCACTCAGCCAGTTCATGCTGGACGTGCAGACCCAGGAGCACGGCTACACCGAGTGCTACGTGCCCTACGCCGTGAATGCCGACTCGCTCAAGGGCACGGGTCAACTGCCCAAGTTCGAGGGCGATCTGTTCGCTGCCAAAAAGGGGGGCCAGGATGGTGAACCAGTGCCCGACAACGCGGCCCTGTACTTGATCCCCACCAGCGAAGTGCCGCTGACCAACTTCGTGCGCGACGTGGTGGTGGCCGAATCCGACCTGCCCATCAAGCTCACGGCCCACACGCCGTGCTTCCGCTCCGAGGCCGGCAGCTACGGCCGCGACACGCGCGGCATGATCCGCCAGCACCAGTTCGACAAGGTCGAGATGGTGCAGATCGTGCACCCCGACAAGAGCTATGAAGCGCTGGAAGAAATGACCCGCCACGCCGAAGCCGTGTTGCAAAAGCTGGGCCTGCCCTACCGCGTGATGGGCCTGTGCACCGGCGACATGGGCTTTGGCGCCGCCAAGACCTACGACCTGGAAGTGTGGCTGCCCGCGCAGAACACCTACCGCGAGATCAGCTCGGTGAGCAACTGCGAGGCCTTCCAGGCCCGCCGCCTGCAGGCCCGATTCAAGAACGCACAAGGCAAGAACGAGTTGCTGCACACGCTGAACGGCTCCGGCCTGGCCGTGGGCCGCACGCTGGTGGCCGTGTTGGAGAACTACCAGCAGGCCGATGGCAGCGTGACGGTGCCCGAGGTGCTGCGCCCCTACCTGGGCGGCACGGCCGTGCTCACTCCCTGAAAACCTTGCTATACTCGCAGGCTTCGACACACAGGAGAGGTGGCAGAGTGGTCGAATGTACCTGACTCGAAATCAGGCGTAGTGGCAACACTACCGTGGGTTCGAATCCCACCCTCTCCGCCAGTATGCACAAGGGTTTGCTGCTATTAATTTGGCAGCAAACCTTTTTTGCTTTTGGCGTCGGTACCAGCAATTTGCACATGCGTGTCCTCAACCTGGCCACCTGTCCAACCTGGTTTTCATCGATTTTTCGGGGTGCGAGCGGTGCCTTTCCAGCACGCACCGGACTGGCATCATTACGCAGGTCTGCGCCGCCTTGCCAGACACTGTCAGCAAGAAGGCCACTCATGGAGTCATGGTGCCCGCTCCGCTTTTCTGCGGTGCCGACCAAGATGCGGCGACCAACGGCGCCTTTTGCCGGGTTCACTGTGTATCTGGCTGCGGTGGCTTTGATGCACAATTGGCCGCGCATCCGGCACTGGCGCAATTATCGTGCGAAGCCACCAGGTCCGGGTATGACCAGCGGACTCTCAGTCATTGAAGCGACAGTCCGTCGTCGGTACGCAGACCATTGCAAAGCATGACCACATCTGAACTGAGTTTATTCAAGGCTGCCTTCATGCAGTCCTGGAATGCCATCGTCATCACCGATGCCGATGGTGCGGCGGGTTACCGTGTGCAGTTTGCCAATCCAGCGTTTTGCTCGATGACAGGTTATGCGCTGGATGAATTGCGCGGGTGCACGCTCCAGATGCTGCAAGGCCCCGATACCGACCCGGCCGTCATTGATGACTTGCGCGCCTGCCTGAAGGAGGCACGTTACTTCGAAGGCACAACGATCAACTACCGCAAGGATGGCGCGAGCTACGTGGTTCGCTGGAATATCTCCCCGGTGCGCGACGACGAAGGTGTGCTCACGCATTTTGTGTCCGTGCAGCAAGATATCTCCGATACCGTGCGCGCTGCACAAGAGAACCTGCTGCTTGCGCGTGCGCTCAATGCCACCAGTGACCCTGTGGTGCTGACCGATGCCCGTGCACGGATCACCTTCGTCAACACGGCCTTTGCTAAAGTCACTGGATACACCATCGATGAAGTGCGGGGGAAGACGCCGGCCGTGTTTCAGTCCGGAGCGCACGACGCAGCTTTCTATCGCTTCTTGAGGGCATCCCTTGACGCCGGAAAAGACTTCCGGGCCACCTTCGTCAACCGCCGGCGCGACGGCTCGCTTTACCATTCTGAACAGAGCATTTCCCCACTATGCGACGACAAGGGGCGCGTAACCCACTATGTGAGCGTCAGCAAGGACATTTCCGACCGTGTGGAGAAAGAGCAGGCCCTTCTTCACGAGGCAAGCCACGACAAGCTCACCGGCCTTCACAACCGTCGCTATGGCGAACAGACCCTTGGCAAGGCAATCCTCGCTGCACATACGCAGGGCAGACCACTCACGCTGCTTGTTTGCGACATTGACCACTTCAAGCAAGTCAACGACCGCTTCGGTCACTTGGCGGGTGACCGTGTGCTGCGTGATGTGGCGCACATCCTGCGTTCAGCGGTTCGCAGCCGAGATTGCGCCATTCGGTGGGGTGGTGAAGAGTTCCTGGTGCTGCTCGAGCATTGCGAGCAGGCACCTGGCGTTGTGTTGGCCGAACGCATCCGGCGTCGCGTCGAAGCCCATGGCGACGCAGAAGTTGGCAAGGTCACGCTGTCGCTGGGCCTGGCTACGCTCAAGCCCGATGAAACGATGGAGCAACTCATCGCCCGCGCCGACGAAGCCCTCTATGAAGCCAAGCATGGAGGGCGCAACCGCCTTTTGATTTCGCAACCGCATGCGATAACCCGGTGAGCATTTCCAGCCAAGCGGGCTGAAACCAGTTGCCAACTGGTCTTTTGCCATCGCGCTGCTGCACACGGCTGGGCCCTGCCGCGGCGAAGTTGGCACTTCTGATCCGGCCCTTTGATGTATCAACTTCCGTTCAGGCTGAGCTTGTCGAAGCCCTTCGACAGGCGGTGCGAGGGGTTCAAACTTCACCAGGCCGGATAAGTAACGGTGCTGGCCGAGGCCAATGCCTGTATCAAACACCCCATGGGATGCCCTGCATAACTCCCTGCGGTCTGTGCTAGCGCGGCCTCGGGCGGTCCACTGCGTTGCTTTTCTTGCCAAGAGCCGAGCTATTGGCCGCAAAAAGACGCCTTGTGGCCCATCCCGATCCGCACGACCACCGACTCGCGAGGGTTATGCAGGCCATCCCACGCCGCCTGTTCAGTGCGATCAGTGTTCATGGTGGCGCACTCTCTTGCCATGGTGCTGGCTGCGCAGATCTTCCAGCCGCTCTTGCAGGGCCGTGTCAGGCACGAGCGCGCTGGTGGCTTGCCCGGCATAGATGGCGCCGTCGTTGCCGTCCAGGGTGATCAGTTCGTTTTCGGCCAGCGTCAGGTGGCCGATCTGCACCGCGCGGGCGGCCTCGTCGATGTGCAGCGCCGTGCAGCCCACCAGGCAGGTTTTGCCCATCTGCCGTGCCACCACGGCGGCGTGCGATGTGCGGGCGCCGCGCTGGGTGAGCAGGCCCTGCGCGCCCTGCATGGCGGCAATGTCGCTGGTTTCGGCGTCCTGGCGGACCAGGATGGCCGGCATACCCTGCTGCACCAGGCGTTCGACCGCCTGCGCATCCAGCGCAATGGCACCCGACACCACGCCAGAACAGGCCGGGTTGGCCAGGGCCAGGGCCAGGGGCGTTGGCGTGCTGTCGGCGTCGTCGCTGGCAACCATGCGCACGGTGCCCAGCGCGTCTTCGTGAATGGATTCGGTGCGGCGCAAGGCCTCGGTGCTGTCGATCAGGCCTTCGTCCAGCAGGTCCAGGGCAATGCGCACGGTGGCCAGCGGCGTGCGCTTGCCCGCGCGCGTTTGCAGCAGATGCAGCACGCCGTCCTGCACGGTGAACTCGAAATCCTGCATGTCCTTGAAATGCTGCTCCAGTGCCTGGGCCGAGGCCTGCAGCTGCTGCCAGGCATCGGGCGCCACGGCCGCCAGGGTGGCGTGGCCGTGCGCGTTGCGCCGGCCCGAAACCACGTCTTCGCCTTGCGCGTTGGCCAGAAAGTCCACCCACAGGCGGTTTTCTCCGGTGCTGGGGTCGCGCGTGAAGCCCACGCCAGCGCCAGAATGCCCGCCGGTGTTGCCGAACACCATGCGCTGCAGGATCACGGCGGTGCCCATGCCATGGTCGATCTGGTGGATGTGCCGGTATGCCACCGCCTTGTCGGCATTCCACGAGGCAAACACCGCCCCGATGGCGCCGGAGAGCTGTTCCCGGGCGTCCTGCGGAAAGGCCCGACCGGCATGGGTTTCATAAAGGGCGAGAAAGCTGCGTGTGAGCTGGCGCAGCTGGCTGAAATCGAGCAGCCGCTCGTCCTGGCCCTGGGTGATGCGTTCGATCTCGGTTTCAAAAAGGGCGGCGGGCAGCCCCTGCACCACCTCGCCGTAGCTGGCCACCAGGCGCCGGTAGGCATCCCAGGCCATACGGGGGTTGCCGGTCTGGCGCACCACGCCGGGCAGGGTGTGGTCGTTCAGGCCGATGTTGAGCAGGGTTTCGAGCATGCCCGGCATCGATACCGGTGCACCCGAGCGCACCGACAGGATGAGCGGGTTGCGCTCGTCGCCAAACAGCAGGCCGGTGCTCTCTTCGAGCGCGTGCAGGCCCACGGAGAACACCGGCAGAAAGCAGTCCTGCGGGGCGTGGGTGTAGTGCGTGCCAATCACCAGCGCAACCGGCACGTTCAGCCCGGCCTGGGTCATGCGGTGCAGATTGAAACCCTTGGACCCCATGGTTTCCGGTGAGGGCTTGTGCAGGTTCGGGCTGGCCGGTGTGGTGATGAGGTACAGATGCTTTGGCAGACTGGAGCTGGATTTCATGCCGACATTCCGGTTTTGTTGAACACCATCTGGCGCAGTGCGTAGCCCACCCGCAGCAGGTTGTCGGTGGCTTTTTCGAGCGTGGCGGCCAGGTCGTTGGCCAGCATCAGGTCCACCGGGGCACTGCGCAGGCTCTTGACCATGGTGGTGCGGGCCTGGCGAAACAGGTCGTCGCACTGGCGTTCGGCGCGCAGCATGCGCCACAGCGTCTGCAGGAACAGTTCGCTGTCGGGTCCGTCGGCCCGCTGGCTGACCTGGCGGGCGATTTCGATGGCCTTGACCAGATCCTGGATGGCCGACAGCGTGGTGGCCGCCAGCTGGCACAGGGCGGTGCGCACTTCGGCGGGCAAGCCCGGTGCCGGATGGATGAGGGTGAGCGAGTGCATGAAAGTAGCTTCCTCCAGCGCATCGGCCACATCGTCGGCCTGGGCCAGGCAGTCCACCACCAGCAGCCAGCGGGGCCGGCGCTCGGCCCGCTGGCGGGCGTCCATGAGCAGGTGGTCGGCCTGGCGTTCCCAGTTTTTTGCGCGCAGCACCTGGGCCTGGGTCTGGGCGGCATCGCCGGGATTTTCCAGTGCATCGCACAGGCCCTCGGCCAGCGCGTGCGTGAAGGCAGCGTGCTCGGCCAGCAGGTCGAATTCGAAGGTGCGCTGGCGCAGCACGCGGGCCAGCAGCAGGCGGGCTTCATCGGCCACCAGCGACACGGGCTGCTGCTGGCGCAGCAGCATGCTGGAAATGCGCAGCAGCTCCAGCAGGTAGGCGCTGGCGGTGGCTTCACCGAGCACGTCATCGAGCCGGTCGCCGACGTGGAAGGCTTCGCTGTCCACGGCCTGCATGGCGTTGTAGACCAGGCGCTCGGCCCCGGCCAGCAGCCAGGCCATGTGGCCCCAGTCGCTGCGTGCCGCCTGCGCGAGCAGCTGCTGCGCCCGGGGCTTGTTCACGAAATGCTGCAGGCGCTTGCGCGCCCGGTTCCAGTCGATCACGAAGACGATGCGCGAGGCCATGTTGTCCAGCCCCGTTTGCAGCTGGGCGCTGTCCTGCGCCTCCAGGCGGGCCTGGCCCACCAGGTAGGGCTTGCCGGCGTTGAGCCCTTCGGAGACCCGGGGGTCGAAAACCTGCCATGCAAAGCCCAGGTCTTCGAGCATCTGCCGGAAAAATCCGAAGCGGCCCGGGTGCAGGTCGGAATAGGTGAGCGAGATGGTGCTGCCCTGCACCTCGATCACCAGCACATGCACGTCGTTGGTGCCGATATCGTTCTGGATCAGCAGCCGCTTGCCGTCGCGCGTCACGGCGGTGTCCAGCCCGGGGTGCGAGAACTTCAGGGCGGCCGTGCGGTGCAGTCCGCGCATGAAGGCGCGGATCAGCGGCCGGTCGTCGTCCTGCACCTGCCAGGCGTGGGCGCCATCGATGTCTTCGGTGGCGAGTTCGCTCGACAGCGCATTGATCTGCTTGTGCAGGTCCATCACCAGCAGGTGCAGGCTATCGCCGCGTTGGCGATCCCCGTGGGTGAGTTCGGTCAGGGCGGCATGGCGCAAGCCCTCATCGTCGGCCAGGGCGTGCAGTTGCTGCAGCCAGTGGTCGCGCCGCACTGCCAGCGCCGCGGCGCTGGGCTGCCCGGTGTCGCACAGGGGGCGGGCCATGGTGGTCAGGTCGTTCGACAGCGCCTCCAGCAGGTTCTCCAGGTGCGGCAGGATCAGCAGATCGTCATCGCAATAGGCGCCGCCCACCAGCTCCTGGGTCCAGGGCGCGTCCTGCAGTTCTGTGTGCGCGAGGCCTTTTTCCCATTGCCCCGCCGGTGCATCGGGCGTGGATGCGTGCTGCGCTGCCGATTGCAGCAGGGTCAGGTGCAGCTTGAGCCGGTCATTGGCCGCCAGGGCGGATTGGATCCACGCGGGCATCAGCAGCGAGGGCTGCCCCAGGGATGCCACCGCTTTTTCCTTGAGCATCGGTAGAGTCTCCGCAAGTTCAAGGGGATTAGCGCCCGTGCGGATGGCACGGTGATGACAGCGTGGGCGACACCGCCGGCAGTGGCGGGGCCCCTGCGCTACTCAGCGGGCGGCTGGTGTGGCCAGGGCGGGCAGGTAGATGCGGCAGAACTCCTCGGGCATGCGCCGCGGTTTGCCGCTGCCCAGCTCGATGCACACCAGCTCCCAGTGGCCCCGCAAGATGGTGGCCTGGTCGCGGTTGCGGATGAGCTGGAAGCGCCGCTCCATGGTCAGCTTGCCGTCACTGGCCGTCAGCCAGGTGCCCAGGGTGAGCGCGTCGCCCAGCACCGAGGGCAGCAGGTAGTCGTAGGCGCTGCGGCGGATGGCCATGGCGCGGTCCAGGCGGTGGTATTCGGCAAGGTCCAGCCCCAGGGCCTGCGAGTGCGCCCAGGCGGTTTTTTCGCCCCATTGCACATAGACGGCGTTGTTGGTGTGGTTCAGGCCGTCTATGTCGTGCGCCTGCGGTGCAGCGGCCTGCGTGAACGGTTGTGCACAGTCCCATGGCATGCGGGCCATTGTCGCCTGCGCCGGCGGCGGGCAGAACAGCGCAGACATCCGTTCGTACCAACGCGCTCAGGGCCGCCCGATTTCGCGCACCAGGCGCATGCCCACCAGTGTGTAGCGTGTGTCGGGGCTGTTCCAGTTGCGGTAGCTGCAGCGGGCATAGAATGGCCACGTGTGCCATGAGCCGCCCCGGCGCACCCGCACGCTGCCGTCGGTGGGGCCTTGCGGGTTGGTGCGGGGGGACTGGGCGTAGTAGTGGTCGCCATGCCAATCCGCCACCCACTCCCAGGCATTGCCCAGCATGTCGTGCAGCCCGAACGCGTTGGGGGCCAGGCGGCCTGCGGGTGCCGTGAAGGCGTAGCCGTCGCTGCCGGCCAGGGCGTGCTGCTGCCAGCGCGGCCAATAGGGCGCGGCGGCCTGGTCGAAGACATTGGCCGCGCGCTCCAGCCCCGTTGGTGCATCGCCGTGCGGGTAGCGGGTGCGGGTGCCGGCGCGGCAGGCGTATTCCCATTCGGCTTCGGTGGGCAGGCGGTAGCGCTGGCCTTCGGTGCGGCTGAGCCAGGCGGCCAGCGCCTGGGCATCGTTCCAGGTCACGTTGACGACGGGGTGGTCGTCATCCTGGGCAAAACCGGGATTGCGCCAGGAATAGCGTGTGTCGCGCCCTTCGAAGGCATCGCCGCGGGTGGTGGTGGCGGGGTCGTAATCGGGGTTGTAGCCATAGCCGCCGGTGCCATCGGCCTCTGATTCCGGGCGGTAGCCCGATGCCTCGATGAAGCGCCGGAACTGCCCCACGGTGACTTCATGCTGCCCCATATAAAAAGCGCGGCCGATGCGCACGCGGTGCACCGGGGCTTCATCGGTGAGCAGGGTGAACCGCTCATGCTCCAGCTGGGGGTACGCCTCGGCCAGCGTTTCGGGGGCTTCATCGCTGCCCATCCAGAAGCTGCCGGCCGGCACCTTCACGAAGGCCATGCCGAGCGTGTTGGTCCAGATCTGGGGGCCAGGCGCCTTGGGCGCTGCCGCCAGGGCGCTGGCCACGGGCGCCAGCGCACAAAGCAGGAGGAGGGCAAGCTTATCAGTCATTCTGGACCTCCGGTGCTTATGTATCAAGCGCTAATCGCTATATAAATAATAGCATCCGGTGCTGCCCATCAGCTGTTGGCGGCCTCGGCCAGTTGCTGCAGGGCGGCGGCCACGTCCTGTGGCAGCACGCCTTGCACGGGCGCCAGCTGGCCGGTCAGGGTGGCCAGGGCGCTTTCGCCCTGCCGCTGCAGGCGGGCGATGGCCTGGCCTGCGTCCTTGGGCGCGGCAAAGCCCGTGCTTTGCAGCAGCAGGCGGCCGTCGGCTGCCACGAACTTGAAGTAGAACTGGCCGTCGTTTTCGCGGTACTGCTTGAAGCTGGGCAGGGCGGTCTTGGCGGCCTTGGCGGCCTTGGGCGTTGCGGCGCCCTGGGCCAAGCTGCGCAGGCCCACGGTGGCGCGCAGCGTGCGCACAAAGGGCGTGGCGATCTGGCGCGCGCGTTCGGCACCCGCCAGCAGGGTCTGCTCGATCTGCTCGGGGTGGGCGATCAGGTCCTCGTAGCGCGCGCGCAGGGGGGCCACGTCGCGGTCGATGCGCTCGAACAGCAGCTGCTTGGCATCGCCCCAGGCAATGCCTTCGGCATAGTGCTTGCGCAGCGCCTCGGTTTCGGCGGGCGTGGCAAAGGCCTGGTAGATTTGGAACAGGGCCGAACCCTCGACCTCCTTGGGCTCGCCGGGCGCGCGCGAGTCGGTCAGGATGCCGCCGATCAGCTTTTTGAGCTGCTCGCGCGAGGAGAACAGCGGGATCGTGTTGTCGTAGCTCTTGCTCATCTTGCGGCCATCGAGCCCCGGCAGCGTGGCCACATGCTCGTCGATCGCCGCTTCGGGCAGCGTGAAATGCTCGCCATACAGGTGGTTGAAGCTGGCCGCCATGTCGCGCGCCATCTCGATGTGCTGGATCTGGTCGCGGCCCACGGGTACCTTGTGGGCGTTGAAGATCAGGATGTCGGCCCCCATCAGCACCGGGTACATGAACAGGCCCGCCGTCACGCCATCGTCGGGCTCGCGGCCAGCGGCGGCGTTCTTGTCCTGCGCGGCCTTGTAGGCGTGGGCGCGGTTGAGCAGGCCCTTGCCGGTGACGCAGGTGAGCAGCCAGGTCAGTTCGGTGGTCTCGGGGATGTCGGACTGGCGGTAGAACGTGACGCGCTCGGGGTCCAGCCCCGCGGCCAGCCAGCTGGCGGCGATTTCCAGCGTGGAGCGCTGGATGCGGGCCGGGTCCTCGCACTTGATGAGCGCGTGGTAGTCGGCCAGGAAGTAGAAGCTCTGCACGCCCGGCGTGCGGCTGGCCGCCACCGAGGGGCGGATGGAGCCCACGTAATTGCCCAGGTGGGGCGTGCCCGTGGTGGTGATGCCGGTGAGAAAGCGGGTGGTGCTCATGAAACGAAGCCGCAGAAAGAGTGAGAGGGGGTCAGCGCAGGAGCGCCGTGAGGGGTGTGAGCAGCAGGTTGATGGCGCTGTAGCCCAGCGACATCAGCGGGCGCAGCCACAGCGTGCCCACCACGCCGGCAATCACCAGGCCCATCACGATGAAGAAACCCCAGGGCTCGATGCGCGACACCATGTGCGCCTGCTTCCAGGGCAGCAGGCCCACCAGGATGCGCCCGCCGTCCAGCGGTGGCAGCGGAAACAGGTTGAACGCCCACATCACCAGGTTGACCAGCACGCCGGCGCGCGCCATCTCGACGAAGAAGCGCTCGTCCACGCCCGTGCCCACCAGGGCCACCAGCACAATGGCCCACAGCACGGCCTGGATGAAGTTGGAGGCCGGTCCCGCCAGGGCCACCCACACCATGTGGCGCTTGGGGTTGCGCAGGTTGCCGAAATTCACCGGCACCGGCTTGGCGTAGCCGAACAGGAAGGCGCCCGAGGTGGCGAAGTACAGCAGCAGCGGCATCAGGATGGTGCCGACCGGGTCGATGTGCTTGAGGGGGTTGAGGGTGATGCGCCCCTGCATATCCGCGGTATTGTCGCCAAAGTGGCGCGCGGCATAGCCATGGGCCGCCTCGTGCACGGTGATGGCAAACAGCACCGGCAGTGCGTAGATCAGAACGGTTTGGATGAGATTGGAGATGTCCACCGGCCAGATTGTCTCAGACGCCGGCGGGCTGGCCGCCCGCAGGGCTTTGAACCTTGGCGCGCGCGGCCGGGCTCAGAGCCCCAGGGCCTGCACGCTGCCGCGGCCTTCGCGCAGCACTTCGGGGTCGCCGCCGTTGCCCATGGGCGTGAGGTCGATCACGGTGGTGGGCTCCAGGGGGCAGGCACCCGCGTCCACGATGGCGTCCACCAGTTTTTCATAGCGGTCGCGGATGTCCTGCGGGTCGTTGAGGGGCTCGGTTTCGCCGGCTGGAATCAGGGTGGTGGCCAGCAGTGGCGCGCCGTGCAGTTCCAGCAGTAGCTGCAGGCCCTTGCGGTCGGGCACGCGCAGGCCGATGGTCTTGCGCGAAGGGTGGCTCACGCGGCGCGGCACCTCTTTGGTGGCTTCCAGGATGAAGGTGTAGGGCCCCGGCGTACCCAGCTTGAGCAGGCGGTACTGGCGGTTGTCCACGCGGGCGTAGTTGGCCAACTCCGACAGGTCGCGGCACAGCAGGGTCAGGTGGTGCTTGTCGTCCACCTGGCGGATGCGGCGCAGGCGATCGACGGCGTCCTTGTCGTCGAGGTGGCACACCAGCGCGTAGCTCGAATCGGTGGGCACGGCCACGATGCCGCCTTTTTGCAGCAGGGCCGCCGCCTGTTTGAGCAGGCGGGGTTGGGGGTTTTCGGGGTGGACTTCGAAATACTGGGCCATGGCAGTCAATGCCTCCAGGTCAATGTCAGGCGGCGGGTTGTACCCGCTCGGCCAGCAGCTCCCACACGGGGGTGAGGGTGCCGGGCAGCAGGGGCAGGGCGCCCAGGTCGGTATGGGATTCTTCGGGGCTGTGAAAGTCGCTGCCGCGCGAGGCGGCCAGGCCAAACTCGTGGGCCATGGCCCCGTAGGTGACGTATTCGGCCGCGCTGTGGCTGCCGGTGACCACTTCCACGCCCTGGCCGCCATGGGCCTTGAATTCGGAGAACAGCGCGTATTCCTCGTTGGCGGTGAGCTTGTAGCGCGCGGGGTGGGCGATGACCGCCACGCCGCCGGCTTCGGTGATCCAGCGCACCGCATCGGAGAGCGCCGCCCAGCGGTGCGGCACATAGCCGGGCCTGCCTTCGATCAGGTATTTACGAAACACCTCGGCGGTGTCCCGGCAGACCTTGGTGTCCACCAGAAAACGCGCAAAGTGGGTGCGCGAAACCAGCTCGGGGTTGCCCACGAACTGCAGTGCACCTTCATAGGCGCCGGGAATGCCTGCCTGCGCCAGCTGCGCGGCCATTTCGCGTGCGCGCCCGCCGCGGCCGCCGCGGGTGGCGGCCAGGCCTTGCGCGAGTTGCGGGTTGTCGGGGTCGAACCCCAGGCCCACGATGTGCACCGTGGTGCCGGCAAAGCTGACCGAGATTTCGGTGCCGGTGAGGTAGGCCATGCCCAGGCTGCGGGCGGCGGCAGCGGCGCGGTGCTGGCCACCGATTTCGTCATGGTCGGTCAGGGCCCACAGCTCGACCCCGTTGGCCTTGGCCCGCGCCGCCAGGTCTTCGGGCGCCATGGTTCCGTCCGATACCACGGAGTGGCAGTGCAGGTCGGCGTTGAGGTAGGTGGTCACCAACCGATTCTACGGGTTTGCCGCGTCGGGCGCTGGCGTTGGCGAACCGCGCAGCCCCTTGGGGCCCGACGCAAACCGGGACTGCGCCAGACGCCAGAATGCTTCTGGATGAATAGCGCTGGGCGCTTTATCCATCGGATCTGCAGGCGGGTTTTCTTGAAACCAGCCAGATCATGTCTGCGCGCCTTCCACCAGAAACTGCACCTTGCGCTCGCCCTTCCACTCGTTCACGTCGAGGCGAAAGGCCAGCAGCACGCGCGCGGGCAGCTGCTCGGTGTGGCCGAACCAGATGGCGTCGACGGGGTTGCCCTGGTGCATGAGCTTGATCGACAGGTGGTTCTTGGCCTCGCCCACCAGGCGCTGGCTCAGCACCTGCACTTCTTCGCTGAATGTGGGCGGCGCAAAGCCCTGGCCCCACACCTCGTGGTGCAGGGTGTCCACGATGTCGGCGTGGCAGTATTCGGGCGCGAGCGGCCCGTCGGTCTCGATGCGGCGGGTGAGGGTGGCGGCGTCCAGCCATTCCTGCGCTACCTGGGCCAGGGCGCGCTCAAACACCTCGAAGGCTTCTTCGGCCACGGTGCAGCCCGCCGCCATGGCGTGGCCGCCAAACTTCAGCAGCACGCCGGGGTGGCGCTTGGCCACCAGGTCGAGCGCATCGCGCAGGTGAAAGCCGGGGATGGAGCGGCCCGAGCCCTTGAGCTCGTGCGCCTTGCCCGGTGCGCTGCTGGCGGCAAAGACAAAGGTCGGGCGGTGCAGCTTGTCCTTGATGCGGCTGGCCACGATGCCCACCACGCCTTCGTGGAAATCGGGGTCGAACACGCTGATGGCGGGCGGCGGCTCTTCGTCCTCCTGGAACAGGCTCTCGGCCATCAGCAGGGCCTGGTCGCGCATGCCGCCCTCGATCTCGCGGCGCTCGCGGTTGATGCCGTCCAGCGTGGCCGCCAGCTCGGCGGCGCGGCCTGCGTCGTCGGTCAGCAGGCATTCGATGCCCAGCGTCATGTTGGCCAGGCGGCCTGCTGCGTTGATGCGCGGGCCTAAAGCGAAGCCAAAGTCGAAGGTGGTGGCCTGCGCCGCCTTGCGGCCTGCAGCGCTGAACAGCGCTGCAATGCCGGCGGGCATGGCACCGGCGCGGATGCGCTTGAGGCCCTGGGCGACCAGACGGCGGTTGTTGGCGTCGAGCTTGACCACATCGGCCACGGTGCCCAGCGCCACCAGCGGCAGCAGGGTGTCCAGCTTGGGTTGGGTGGCGGTGTCGAAAACACCGCGCGCGCGCAGCTCGGTGCGCAGGGCCAGCAGCACATAAAACATCACGCCCACGCCCGCCATGGATTTGCTCTCAAATGGGCAGCCGGGCTGGTTGGGGTTGACGATGGCGTCGGCGGCGGGCAGCGCGGGGCCGGGCAGGTGGTGGTCGGTCACGAGCACCTGCAGGCCCAGCGCCTTGGCTGTGGCCACGCCTTCCACGCTGGCAATGCCGTTGTCCACGGTGATCAGCACGTCGGCGCCGCGCTCGGCCACGCGGCGGGCGATGGGGGGCGTGAGGCCGTAGCCGTCGGTCACACGGTCGGGCACGAGGTAGTCCACGTTCTGGGCGCCCAGGAGGCGCAGGCCGCGCACACCCACGGCGCAGGCGGTGGCGCCGTCGCAGTCGTAGTCGGCCACGATGACCAGACGCTGGTTCTGCGCCATGGCGTCGGCCAGCAAGCGCGCTGCCTCACCAATGCCTTTCAAGCCACTGGGTGGCAGCAGGCGCGCCAGGCCATCGTCGAGCTCGTCCTTGGCGCGCACGCCGCGTGCGGCATACAGGCGGGCCAGCAGCGGATGCACGCCGGCCTGCTCCAGCGCCCAGGCGGCGCGGGGGGGAATGTCGCGTACTATTATTTTCATAGCTGTTCGCGAACATCAATAAAGCGCTGGGGCCGGAAAAGATTCAAAAATTTGTGCCGCAGGCTGCGTTGGCCGGTGTGCCAGGTGATGGCGCTGCGCTGGCCGCACAGCGTGAGCTGCGCGCTGACGCCGCGCGCCACCTGGGCGTGCAACTGGGCCAGGGGGCCGGCGTCCAGTGCGGTCCAGGCCTTGGCCCAGGCGTCCCAGTCTTGGCGCAGGGCGCTGGCGCGCAGGGTGTCTTGCACCTGCACTGCGTTCGGCTGCGGGGCAGTATCGAGGCGGCCTGCGCCATGCACCCAGAAAGCGTTGACCGGCAGCAGCCCCTGGGCGCTGCGGGCGTCGTTGAAGGGGTGGGTATAAAGCAGCATTTGCAATTCGCTGTGCAGGCGCTGCCAGGTTTGCGCCGCCTGCACCTGCGCGCTTTGCTGGCCGGTGGTTTGCGCCTGGTGTTGTAGCCAGCCGCGCACATCGCTGCCTTGTGCGCGCTCCAGCGACGGTGTGGCCAGGTGCGCCAGCAGCGCACCGCTGGCCAGCCAGCGTGTGGGCTGGTCGTAGGTGAGGGCGATGCCATCGCTTTGCAGCCAGGGCGCCACGATGTCCAGCAGGGCGCGCGAGGCCGCTTCGTCCAGCGCCAGCGCTTGCGGGTCGCGCAGGGTGATGTGGTCGGTGCCTACCTGCCAGTGGCAGGGCGTGACAAAGGCCCAGGCCTGCGCATCCGCCGCCTGTGTTTGCTGCTGCACCTGCCAGGCAGCCCAGGGCGCGTTTGCGCCGTCGCCCGGCAGGCCCAGGGCGCGCGCCAGCGCCCGCTCGTGGGGCATGGCAGGGTGGTCTTCGTCGAAGGTGTCGCTGCCGGTGCGCTGCAGGTGGCGCAGCAGCCAGTTGAGGTGGGGCAGGGACAGCGTTTGCAGCGCGTGCTGGCAGCCGGGGTGGTGGCTGGCGGCGTAGGGAACGAGCAGATGGAGCGGGTCGGACATGGGGCACTATTGTCCGGGATGGCCTCAGGGCGGCTAAAAACCTCTTCTGGCGTCGTTGCAGCGTCGTGTCGCACCACTCGCACCACTCGCACCACTCGCACGGCCTGCGGCGCAGCGCCTCGCCAGAACCGCTTCGCTGAGTTGTGCAAGCCGTTTTAAATCGCCGCCCCCGCAAGGTCGTCTGGCCCCTCGTCCAGCCGGGCCAGCGCGGCCAGCAGTTCGGCATCGGTGCGGTACAGGCGCAGCGAGTCGCCCGCAGGCAGGGCGCCTGCGCGGCGCAGGGGCGTCTCTACGGGCAGCTTCAGGCCGCTGATGTGCAGCGTGATGCCTTGCAAATGCAGCTGGGCGCACAGCTTGGCCACCACCTCGATGCCCGTGGCGTCGATGCGGTTGATGGGCTGGGCCAGCAGGCACACATGCTGCGTGCCGGGGTGCTGCGCCAGGTGCTCGACGATGGTGCGCTCAAAGCTGCTGGCGGCGGCAAAGTCCAGCGCAGCATCCATGCGCAGCGCGTACAGGCGCGGCGCCAGCGGCGGCAGATGCCACAGCTGGCGGTCGCGCAGGCTGCCGTCGGGGTGCTGGCCCACTTCAATGATGCGCGGGTGCAGGCGCTGGTACAAAAAATGGCCCAGTGCCAGCAAGATGCCGGTCAGCACGCCCCAGTACAGCCGGGGCGCTGCCAGCAGCGTGACGACAAAGGTGGCACCGGCAATGGCCGCTTCCACGCGGGAGATGCGCCACAGCCGCACAAACTCGTGCGGCTTGAGCAGCCCGATCACCGCCACCAGCACAATCGCCGCCAGCACGGCGTGGGGCACCTGTTGCAGCACCGGCATGAACAGCAGCAGCGCCAGCACCACCACCACCACCGAGGCCATCGTGGCCCAGCCCGTCTGCGCCCCCGCGTACAAATTCAGCGCCGAGCGTGAAAACGACGAACTGGTCGGAAACGCGCCCGATAAACCCGCTGCCAGCTTGCCCAGGCCCTGGCCGATCAGGTCTTGGTTCTGGTTCCAGGGCTTGCCAGCGCGGTCGCTGTCCACCCGCGCGCTCGACGCGGTTTCCAGAAAACTCACCAGCGTGATCACCAACGTGGGCAGCACCAACTGGCCCAGCGCCTCCCAGCCCGGCCAGCGCGGCACAAACAGCCCGGGCAGCCCGTGTGGCAGCACCCCCACCACCGGGCCGCCCAGCGTGGCAAAGCCGATGGCCACCGACACTGCCGCGCTCAGCAGCACAATCAGCAGCACCGACGGAAACGCGGGCCGCCAGCGGCGCACCAGCACCAGCAGCGCCAGGCTGACCAGACCAAAGCCCATGGCGCGCAGGTCGGGCCAGCCGCCTTCCCACACGCTCAGCTCCGTGCTGCCCATACCCAGCAGCACGGGCAATTGCGAGGCCATGATCAGCACCGCCGCCGCCTGGGTAAACGCCATCAGCACCGGTGCGCTGACCAGGTTCAGCAGCCAGCCAAAGCGCAGCAGCCCCAGCGCTGTTTGCAGCAGGCCGCTGAGCAGCGCCAGCCACACCGCCAGGTTGACCCATTGCGCACTGCCCGGCGTTGCCAGGCCGTTGAGGGAGGCGCTGATCAGCAGGCAGCTCAGTGCCGTTGGCCCCACCGACAGCCGCGTGGAGGCACTGAACAGCACTGCAATCAGCGCCGGCAGCATGGAGGCGTAAATGCCCGTCTGTAGCGGCATGCCGGCCAGCGCGGCGTAGGCCACGCCCTGGGGCAAGACCATCAGACCCACGGTCAGGCCTGCCAGCGCTTCGCTGCGCAGCAGCGCCGCAGTGGGCCGGGGCCAGTGCAAAAAAGGAAACAGGTGTTTCATGGCGCCAAGACTGGAGCTTCAAGCGCGCCCTGCCACAGGCGCATGGGCGTGTCAGCGCGGCGGCATGTCCTTGACCGAATAGCCCAGCGATACCGTGGCATCCGGCGGGATGGCGGGCATGGTGGCGTTCCAGGCTTCCCAGCTGGCGCGCATCTGGGCCAGGCGCTCGGGTTGGCGCATGCCCAGGTTGGCGCGCTCGCGCTCGTCCTGCGGGATGTTGAACAGGTAATCGTTGCCATCGACGCGCAGGTACTTCCAGTCGCCATCGCGCAGCGCCCGCTGGCCACGGTGGTTCATGCGGAAATGTACGGGTCGGTCAAACTCTTGTCCCGGCGTGCGCAGCACGGGCAGCAGCGAGACGCCGTCCAGCGGGTAATCCGGGTGCGCGGCCACGCCGGCGGCGTCCAGCAGCGTGGCGGTCCAGTCCATGGTCAGGCACTGCTGGGTGCTCTC
Source organism: Acidovorax sp. GW835-FHT14B10 (assembly GCF_058793725.1). Lineage (NCBI taxonomy): Bacteria > Pseudomonadati > Pseudomonadota > Betaproteobacteria > Burkholderiales > Comamonadaceae > Acidovorax > Acidovorax sp. GW835-FHT14B10. The sequence goes on along the minus strand of NZ_JBXAGC010000002.1, from coordinate 12,932 downwards.
GCGGCCCGGGGCGATCACGGCGGGCCAGTGGGCAATCCAGGGCACGCGGATGCCACCCTCGGTCAAATCCATCTTGCCGCCCACCAGCGGCCAGTTGTCCGAGAAACGCTCGCCGCCGTTGTCGCTGGTGAAGACGATCAGCGTGTTGTCCAGCTGACCATTGGTGCGCAGGGCCTCCACCAGCCAGCCTATGCCCTCGTCCATGTGGTGGATCATGCGGCGGTACTGGTGGATGTTACCGCCATGCAGGTGAAAGAGGTTGGATTTCACCTCTTCGGACAGCGCCTGGTCGTCGCGCGTCTCCCAGGGCCAGTGCGGGGCGGTGTAGTGCAGGCTGAGCAGAAAGGGGGCATCTTGGTCGGCCATGCGGTTCACATAGTCCACCGCGCGCTGCGAGAACAGGTCGGTCAGGTAGCCCTCTTCGGTATGGCTCTCCTCGCCAAAATACAGATCGTGGTGGCCCGCACTGCTGTGGTGGCTGAAGTAATCCACCCCGCCCGACATGGGGCCAAAAAACTCTTCGTACCCCGATTGCAGCGGGCCAAAAGCGGGTGGGTAGCCCAGGTGCCATTTGCCGATCAGCGCCGTGCGGTAGCCCGCCTCTTTGAGCAGCGAGGGCAGGGTGGGGTGCTCGGGCGGCAGGCCCAGCGTGGTGCTGCCCTTGCTGCGGCTATTGATGGGCTCTTCCGCCGCGCCGCGCAAGCGGTATTGGTAGCGCCCGGTGATCATGGCAAAGCGGGTGGGCGAGCACACCGGCGAGTTGGAATAGCCCTGGGTGAGCTTGAGCCCGTGGGAGGCCAGACCGTCGAGCACTGGCGAGACCGGGCCGAACGCGGCATCGCGCCCGCCGTAGCAGCCCAGGTCGGCAAAGCCCAGGTCGTCGGCCACGATAAAGATCAGATTGGGTTTTTGCATGGTGGGCGCTTTCAATCCACCTTCATGTTGGTGGCTTTGGCGACGCGGCCATATTGCGCCGACAAATCCGCCAGGCGTTTGCTGGCGGCTGCACCCACTGCGCCATCCACCTGCAAGTCCAGCGCTGCCAGCCGGGCCTGGATGTCGGGGCGGCGCAGGGCCTCCAGCATGCTGCGTTGCAGGGTTTGCACCACCGGCTCGGGCGTGGCGGCATGCACCATGGCCATGTACAGGATTTCCTGTACCAGCTGTGGGTAGCCCGCTTCGACCACGGTGGGCACGTCCGGGGCCACTTTGGAGCGCTGGCGGCTGGTCACGGCCAGCGCCGTCATCTTGCCGGCCTTGACGTGCGGCATCAGCGCAGGCACACCCAGCACGCCGCCGTCCACCTCGCCGGCCAGCACGGCGGTGGCAGCGGGCGCGTTGCCCTTGTAGGGAATGTGCTGGATTTTCATACCCGTGGCGCCGCCAAACATCTCGGCGGCCAGGTGGCCGGGGCTACCGCTGCCGGCGGAGCTGAAGTTCACGCCCTTCGCCTTGCCCGTGGCCACCATGTCCGACAGGCTTTTGAAGCCGGTGGACGGGTGCGCCACCACCATCAGCCCGGACGTGGCCACCACCATCAGCGGCTTGAGGTCGCCCGGCTTGAACGGCATGGTGGGGTAGATGTGCGGGTTGATGGTGAAGGTGGTGTCGATGCCGAACATCACCGTGTAGCCATCGGCCGGGCTTTTGGCCACCAGGTCAGCACCGATGTTGCCGGCCGCACCAGGCTTGTTTTCGACGATGAAGGGCTGCCTGAACTGCGTTTGCAGGGCTTCGCCCAGCGAGCGGGCCAGCACATCGGCCGGGCCGCCGGGCGTGAAGGCGTTGACGAACTTCACCGGCTTGTTGGGGTAGTCAGCGGTTTGGGCGTGCAGCAGCGGAGCCAGGGCACAGGTGCTGAGGGCCAGCAAGGCCAGGCGGCGGGTGGGAAAAAGAGTGCGCATCGTGGTGTCTCGCTCGCAAAAATGAAGAGGCTGGATCGACTGTAAGATTGATGTGGATCATTGTTCTAATCAATTCATTACCGTGAAAACCCTCAACCCCCAGGGCATCGACGACATGCTGCTGTACCGCCTGGGTCGGGTACTGGGAACGGCCGGCAGCCTGGTCACCCGCATCTGCGAGGGTGAGTTCGGCATCACCCGGCGCGAATGGCGGGTGCTGGCGCAACTGGGCAAGCGTGACGGCATTTTGTCGTCCGAGCTGGCCGACGCGGCGCAGCTGGACCGGGCGCGCACCTCGCGGGCCGTCACGGCGCTGGTGGCCAGGCAACTGGTCGTGCGTGTGCCCCGCCCGCACGACCGCCGCCAAGTGGTCCTGCACCTGAGCGGCGCGGGCCGTGCCCTGTACGAGGCTGTGCTGCCCCGGATGATGGCTATCCACCAGGCGTTGGTGGCTCCCTTGAGTCCGGTCGAGGCAGACCAGCTGGACGCGCTGCTGGCAGTGTTGCAGCACCAGGCCGATGCCATGCAGCGCGGCGCCGACCTGCCCAAGGCCGACCGGCGCCGGGGCGGGCGTGGGCTGCGCGCGAGCAGCTGAAGACTGGGCGCGCTGGCGTGCGGTGCCACAATCGCCAGCTTATGCAAATTCCCTACGAACTGGCCCTGGGCTGGCGCTACACGCGCGCGGGCCGCGCCACGCGGCGCAATGGTTTCATCTCGTTCATCTCGGGCGTGTCCATGCTGGGCATTGCCCTCGGTGTGGCGGCGCTCATCATCGTGCTGTCGGTGATGAACGGCTTTCAGAAAGAGGTGCGCGACCGCATGCTCAGCGTGGTCTCGCACATCGAGATTTTTGCGCCCCAGGGCGCGGCCCTGCCCGATGTGGCGCGCACGCTGGCCGAGGCCCGGCAGAACCCCAACGTGATCGGCGCCGCGCCCTTTGTGGGCGCGCAGGCCCTGCTGGCCCGCGGCGAGGACATGAAGGGCACGCTGGTGCGCGGCATCGACCCGGCGCTCGAAGGCGCGGTGACCGATCTGGCGGCCACCAACGAGCAGACGCTCCAGCTGCTGGTGCCCGGCGAGTTCCGCGTGGTGCTGGGCGGCGAGCTGGCCCGCGCCCTGGGCGTGCGTGCGGGCGATGTGGTGACCCTGATCGCCCCCGCAGGCCAGGTCACACCCGCGGGTGTGGTGCCGCGCCTCAAGCAGATGACGGTGGCGGGCACATTCGACTCGGGCCACTACGAATACGACTCGGCCCTGGTGCTGCTGCACCACGAGGATGCGCAGCGCATCTTCCGCCTCGAGGGCCCCACGGGCATCCGCCTCAAGCTCAAGGACCTGCACCAGGCGCGCGAGGTGACCCGGCAACTGGCCGGCAGCCTGAGCGACCAGCTGCTGATCCGCGACTGGACGCAGCAGAACAAGACCTGGTTTGCCGCCGTGCAGCTGGAAAAACGCATGATGTTCATCATCCTCACGCTGATCGTGGCCGTGGCGGCCTTCAACCTGGTGAGCACGCTGGTGATGACGGTGACCGACAAGCGCGCCGATATCGCCATCCTGCGCACGCTGGGCGCCAGCCCGAAAAGCATCATGGGCATTTTTGTGGTGCAGGGCGCCATGGTGGGCGTGATCGGAACGGTGGTGGGCCTGCTGCTGGGCCTGGGCATTGCCTTCAACATCGATGTGATCGTGCCCGCCATCGAGCGCGCGCTGAATGCGAGCTTTCTGCCCAAGGACATCTACCTCATCAGCAAGATGCCCAGCGAGCCGCAGAGCAGCGACATCGTGCCCATCGGCGTCATCTCGCTCGTGCTGGCCTTCGTGGCCACGCTCTACCCCAGCTGGCGCGCCAGCCGTGTCAATCCTGCCGAGGCATTGCGCTATGAGTAACACCACCCCCACGCTCGGCACTGGCGTGTCCTCGCTGCCCCCCGAGGGGGCGCTCGCTGCCTTGGGGCGGCCCGGCGGCGGCTCGGCTGCCAACTCCGCAAACGCCGTGTCGGGCGCCCCCGTGGTGCTGGAGGCGCGGGGCCTCACCAAACGCTTCACCGAAGGCCGCCTGGATGTGACCGTGCTGCAGGGCGTGGACCTGCAGATCCATGCCGGCGAAACGCTGGCCATCGTGGGTGCATCGGGCTCGGGCAAGAGCACGCTGCTGCACCTGCTGGGCGGGCTGGATGCGCCCACGACGGGCACGGTACGCCTCAAGGGCGAGGAAATGTCCGCGCTGTCGGCTGAACGCCAGGGGCAGCTGCGCAACCGGCACCTGGGCTTCATCTACCAGTTTCACCACCTGCTGCCCGAGTTCAGCGCGCTCGACAATGTGGCCATGCCGCTGCGCATCCGGCGCCTGCTGCTGGCGCAGTGCCATGCCGAGGCCGAGGGGGTGCTCACCTCCGTCGGTTTGAAGGACCGCCTGCACCACCGTCCGGCAGAGCTTTCGGGCGGCGAGCGCCAGCGGGTGGCGATTGCGCGCGCCCTGGTGACGCGGCCGGCCTGCGTGCTGGCCGACGAGCCCACCGGCAACCTGGACCGCAGCACGGCCGATGGCGTGTTCGACCTCATGCTGCAACTGGCGCGCGAGCAGGGCACGGCGTTCGTGATGGTGACGCACGACGAGTCGCTGGCCGCGCGCTGCGACCGCGTGCTGCGGCTGGTGGCCGGCCGTCTGGGCGATTGAAGCCGCGCACGGCGCCGGCGTGGGTGCCGGGCAGCCAGCATCTGGATATTTCAGACTTTTTTTGGCTCTGGCGCTTATCCGGTGGTCGCGGGGAGCTCATTTATTAATAGCGAAAACCATTGTGCGGCGATGGCGCCGCAAGCGCATTGGTGAGCGCGGAGGGAAACGCCGCTGCGCTCCGCAGCCTGATCTTGGACGGGCTCTCGCCGGCTACTGCACCGAGGCGCGCAGCCGGCTGGGCGCCAGGGCGCCGGCTGACTCCAGAATGGGGTAAGCCACCGAGCACAGCAGCGAGTTGATGCGCTTGAGTTCGCTGATCAGGTCGATGTGCAGCGAACTGGTCTCGATGCTCTGCACGGTGTTGTCGGACAGGCGGGCCAGGTGGGTGGCCGAGTAGGCGTGCTCCAGATCGCGAAAGCGCGCCTTTTCTTCCAGCAGCTTTTGCGCATCGCGCACATTGCCGTTCAAGAAAACGCTCATGGCCAGGCGCAGGTTGTCCACCAGGCGCGCGTGCAGCTCGTTGATCTCTTCCATGCCGGCATCGGAGAACTGGCGCCCCTTCTTGATCTTCTTGTCCTCAATGTCGACGAGCACGCGCTCGATGATGTCGCCGATCTGCTCCATGTTGATGGTGAAGCTGATGATGTCGGCCCAGCGCTGGCCCTCGCGCTCGTCCAGCGCCTCGCGCGAGATTTTGGTCATGTAGTACTTGATGGCCGAATACAGGTCGTCCACCTGGTCATCGAGGCGGCGCAGGTCGTGGGCCAGTTTGAGGTCATCGGTGCGGATGACCTGGTGCATGCCCATCAGCATGGATTCGACCACGTCGGCCTGGTGCAGCGCCTCGCGGGCCGCGCAGGAGATGGCCAGCGAAGGCGTTGCCAGCGCCGAGGGATCGAGGTGCCTGGGCCGGGCCCCGGCCGCGGGCGCCTCTTCGTGGGGCAGCAGCCGCTGCACGACGCGCGCCACCATGCCGGTCAGGCCGATGCACACCAGGCCCACCACGGTGTTGAACGCCAGATGGAAGAGCACCACCAGCGTGGCCGCATCGGGAACATAGGGGCGCACATGGCGCAGCCACAGGCCCACCAGCGGCATCATGATGAGCACGCCCACGATCTTGAACACCAGATTGCCCAGCGGCACCTGGCGCGTTTGCACCTTCGATTTGAGCGTGGTGAGCACCGCCAGCAGGCCGCTGCCCAGGTTGGCGCCCAGCACCAGGCCCAGGGCCACCTCCACCGGAATGCCACCCGAGCCCGCCAGCGTGGCGGTCAGCAGCACCGTGGCGAGGCTGGAATAGGACACCACCGCCAGCACGGCACCCGTGAAAAGCTCCAGGAGCAAGTCGCTGGTGAGTGCCCCCAGCAGGGTGCGCACGGTGGGCGACTGCGTGAGCACCGTGGTCGAATCGGTGATGAGCCGCAGGGCCAGCAGCATCAGCCCCAGCCCGATCAGCACCCGTCCAACGCGCCCGACGGGCGTGTCCTGGCGCGCGATGAACAGCACCACGCCCACAAAGATGAACAGGGGCGACAGCCACGACAGGTCCATCGCGAACACCACGGCCATCACGCTGGTGCCCACGTCGGCGCCCAGCATCACGGCCAGCGCGGCCGGCAGGCCCACGAGGCCCTGGCCCACGAACGAGGACACGATGAGGGCGGTGGCGGTGCTGGACTGCACCAGGGCCGTGACGCCGATGCCCGAGAGCACGGCGGTGAGGCGGGTGCTGACGCTGCGCGAAATGAGTTGGCGCAGGTTGGTGCCGAAGACGCGCAGGATGCCTGTGCGCACCAGATGGGTGCCCCACACAAGCAGGGCCACGGCGGCCAGAAGGTTGAGAAGATGCTTCATGGAAAAGAAGCATGCAACTATAGCCCGCAAGCCGGTGCCTGGGCGCAAAGGCTGCGCCGGCCAGCGGGTGGATGGGTGCGCGCTGGCGGCCGCCGTCCCTCAGGGGATCGGCAACCGGTCGGCCAGAACGTGTTCAGCGCGCGTTTTTCACGCGCAGCAATTCATCGAGGATCAGGCAGGCCGCGCCCACGGTGATGGCCGCGTCGGCGATGTTGAACGCCGGAAAATGCCAACCGCGCGCATGGAAGTCGAGGAAGTCCACGACGTAGCCGTGCATCAGCCGGTCCACCACATTGCCCACGGCGCCGCCCAGGATGCTCGCCAGCGCAAAGCAGAACAGCTTTTGCCCCGGGTGCGCGCGCAGCTGCCAGACGATGAACAGCGTGGCGGCCACACCGATGCCCGTGAACAGCCAGCGCTGCCAGCCGCCCGCATCGGACAGGAACGAGAAGGCCGCACCCGTGTTGTGCGCGCGCACGATGTTGAAAAAGCTGGTGATGGTGGTGGCATCGCCGAGCCGGTAGTAGCCCAGGATCAGCGTCTTGGTGAACTGGTCGGCCAGCAAAATGACCGCCGCCCAGGCCAGCCAGGGCCACAGGCTGGCGCCCGGGCTGCGCATCAATGGGGTGCTGCCCTGGGCCATCAGGCCACCTTCCGTTCTTCGCCGCTGCCAAAGAGGTTGCTGGTGCAGCGCCCGCACAGGGTGGGGTGGGCCGCGTCGTGGCCTACGTCGTCACGGTAGTGCCAGCAGCGCTCGCATTTGGCGTCGGAACTGGCCCTGGCGCTCACCTGTAAAACGCTTCCAGCTATTAATTCAATGGTGGATGTGATGAAGACGAACTTCAGGTCATCGCCCAGGCTGGCGAGCAGCGCGTGGTCCTCGGGGGGCGCCGTCAGTGTGATGCAGGCCTGCAGCGAGGCGCCCACCTGACCGGCGGCGCGCAGCGCCTCGATGTCCTTGTTGACGGCGTCGCGGATCTCGCGGATGCGGCGCCACTTGGCCAGCAGGCCGTCGTCGCTGTGGCCCAGCGCCGAGAAGGTCTCGAGGAAGATCGACTCGGAGTTGCCAAAGATCTTCCAGGCTTCTTCCGCCGTGAACGACAGGAACGGCGCCATCCAGCGCAGCATGGCGTGCGTGATCTGGTGCAGCGCGGTCTGGGCGCTGCGCCGCGCCAGGCTCTTGGGGGCCGTGGTGTAGAGGCGGTCCTTGAGCACATCCAGGTAAAAGCCGCCCAGGTCTTCCGAGCAGTACAGCTGCAGCTTGGCCACCACGGGGTGGAACTCGTACACCCGGTAGTGGGCCAGCAGGTCTTCCTGGAACTGCGCGGCGCGCACCAGCGCGTAGCGGTCGATCTCCAGCATCTGCTCGAACGGCACGGCATCCTGGGCCGGGTCGAAGTCGCTCACGTTGGCCAGCAAAAAGCGCAGCGTGTTGCGGATGCGGCGGTAGGCATCGACCACGCGCGCCAGGATCTTGTCGTCAATCGCCAGGTCGCCCGAGTAGTCGGTGGCGGCGCACCACAGGCGGATGATTTCGGCGCCCAGCTTGCCGCTCACCTCCTGCGGTGAGACGGTGTTGCCCAGCGACTTGCTCATCTTCTTGCCCTGGCCGTCCACCGTGAAGCCGTGCGTGAGCAGGCCGCGGTAGGGCGCGCGGCCGTAGATGGCGCTGGCCAGCAGCAGCGAGCTGTGGAACCAGCCCCGGTGCTGGTCGTGGCCCTCCAGGTACAGGTCGGCCTCGGGACCTTCGTCGTGGTGCATGCTGCCGTGCGTGCCGCGCATCACATGCCAGAAGGTGGAGCCCGAGTCGAACCACACTTCGAGGATGTCGGTGCTCTTGGTGTAGTGCGCGGCGTCTGCGGCGCCGAGCACCTCTTCGGCCGTCATGCGGCTCCAGGCCTCGATGCCGCCCTGCTCGACGATGGCTGCGGCCTGGTCGATGATCTCCATGGTGCGTGGGTGCAGCTCGCCCGAATCCTTGTGCAGGAAAAACGGCAGGGGCACGCCCCAGCTGCGCTGGCGCGAGATGCACCAGTCGGGCCGGCCGGCGATCATGTCACGCAGGCGCGATTTGCCGTTCTCGGGGTAGAAGTGGGTCTGCTCAATGGCGGCCAGCGCCGTCTGGCGCAGCGTGCCGGGGGCCTTGTCGGTGGTGAACACGCCCTCGCCTTCGTCCATGCGCACGAACCACTGGGCGGCGGCGCGGTAGATCACGGGCGTCTTGTGGCGCCAGCAGTGCGGGTAGCTGTGGGTGATGGTGGTGGTGCCCAGCAGGCGGCCGGCGGCCTGCAGCGCCTCGATGATGATGGGGCAGGCTTTCCAGATGTTCAGGCCGCCGAACAGCGCCAGCGATTCGTCATAGCGGCCGTTGCCCAGCACGGGGTTGAGGATGTCGTCGTATTGCATGCCATGCGCCACGCACGAGTTGAAGTCTTCCACCCCATAGGCGGGCGAGGAGTGCACGAGGCCGGTGCCGTCGGTGGCCGTGGCGTATTCGGCCAGGTACACGGGCGACAGGCGGCGGTAGCCGGCATCCACATCGTGCAGCGGGTGCTCGAATTCGAGGCCGCCGAGTTGCCGGCCCTGGGCCACGGCCAGCACCTGGCCTTGCAGGTTCCAGCGCTGCAGGCAGGATTCCACCAGCGTTTCGGCCACGATCAGCAGGCCGCGCTCGGTGTCCACCAGCGCATAGGGCAGGTCGGGGTTGAGGTTGAGCGCCTGGTTGGCGGGGATGGTCCAGGCGGTGGTGGTCCAGATGACCGCGAAGGCATCTTTGGCCAAGGCCGGCAGGCCGAAGGCGGCGGCCAGCCGGGCCGGGTTGTGCGCCTTGAAGGCCACGTCCAGCGTCTGGCTCTTCTTGTCCTGGTATTCGATCTCGAACTCGGCCAGCGACGAGCCGCAGTCGAAGCACCAGTACACGGGCTTGAGGCCGCGGTACACGTAGCCGCGTTCCATCACGCGCTTCAAGGCGCGCAACTCGCCCGCCTCGTTGGCGTAGTTCATGGTCTTGTAGGGATTGTCCCACTCCCCCAGCACACCGAGGCGCTTGAAATCCTGCATCTGCTGCGCGATCTGCTCGGTGGCAAAGGCGCGGCTCTTGGCCTGCATCTCGTCGCGCGGCAGGTTGCGGCCGTGCAGTTTTTCGATGGCGTTTTCGATGGGCAGGCCGTGGCAGTCCCAGCCGGGCACATACAGCGCGTCAAAGCCTTCGAGCTGGCGCGCCTTGGTGATCATGTCCTTGAGGATCTTGTTGACCGCGTGGCCGATGTGCAGCTGCCCGTTGGCATAGGGCGGGCCGTCGTGCAGGATGAACTTGGGCTTGCCGCAGCGCGCATCGCGCAGCTTCTTGTAGACGCCCTGGTCTTCCCACTCCTTGACCCAGGCCGGCTCGCGCTTGGGCAGATCGCCGCGCATCGGGAACGGTGTGTCGGGCAGGTTCAGCGTGCTGCGGTAGTCGGTGGGTGCGGGACTGGCGTTGTCGGACATGGATAAGCCTTAAAACAGGGCATTCCGGGGCGGGCCCGGGTCAAAACGGGAGGAGGGCACGGGAGGCGAATGGGTCGCCCGAGCAGGCGCTGCGCAGGGCAGCCACCTCAAATTCGGTCGCGCGTGGTCTGGCGCCGGGTCTCGGTATCGGAGGGGGCGTGGGCCGACGCAAAGTAGGCACGTGCATCGGCGCAGTCTTTGGCAATACCCGCCGTCAGGGCATCGAGACCGTCGTATTTCAGCTCGTCGTGCAGTTTGTGCAGCAGTTCCACGCGGATGATTTTACCGTACGCCCCCTCGGGCCCCAGATCGGCGGGCCAGTCCAGGCAATGGGTTTCGAGCAGCACGCGGCCGCCGTTCACATCCGCCGGATCGAGCGAGGGCCGCACACCCAGATTGGCGACCCCGGGCAGGGGCGCATGGCCCAGGCCATGCACCAGCACGGCAAAGATGCCGCTGGCGGCAGGCTTCCAGTGCGCGAAGCGCAGGTTCAGGGTGCGAAAACCGTCGCCGACATCAGCGTTGCTGGCCCCCAGCGCACGCCCGAGCTTGCGCCCGTGCACGACATGGCCGCTGATGGTGTAGGGCCGGCCCAGCAGGCTGGCGGCGGCGGCCATGTCGCCGCGCTGCAGCGCATCGCGCACGGCGGAGCTGGAAACGCGCAACCCATGGACCTCATAGCTGTTCATGCGGGCCACGTCAAAACCCAGATGCTGGCCCGCCGAGTCCAGCATGGCGTAGTCGCCCGCCCGCTGGGCGCCAAAGCGGAAATCGTCGCCCACCAGTACATAGCGTGCGCCCAGGCCGCGCACCAGCACCTCGTCGATGAAGGCCTGGGGTGACTGGGCGGCCAACCGCGCATCGAATGGCAGCACCACGGCCTGCTGCACGCCGCAGCGCTGCAGCTCGGTGAGCTTGTCGCGCAGCGTGCCGATGCGGGCCGGAGCCAGGTCCGGCTTGCGCAGCGCACCGGCGAAATAGTCGCGTGGATGGGGCTCGAAGGTCAGCACGCAGCTGTCCACGCCCCGGTGGGTGGCCTCGCTGTTCAGCAGGGCCAGCATGGCCTGGTGGCCCCGGTGCACGCCGTCGAAATTGCCAATGGTCAGCGCGCAGGCGCGGGCGATGTCCGGGTGGTGGAAGCCGCGAAAGATCTTCATCGGTTTGATATTGTTTTAATAGCAGCCTGCGCTGATGTATCAAGCGCAAGACGCCAATTTGTCATGAAAACGGAGTATATTGTGATCGCAGTGCCATCTGCGTTCCGAATCCTTGTGTACTTTTGTTCCAGGAGGCGTGTTGTGAAGGTCTTGAAGCTGTCGGCCCAAGGGCTGCCCCAATCGTGGATCACATTGGAGCAGGCGGTGATTCACTATGCCGCCGGGGAGGTGCGCTGGGAGTCGGGCGGACAGATTGCCCGTTTCCGGGGCGGCTACAGTGCCCTCACGGGCGAGCAATCGGTGATTGCCGTCAACAGCATCGTCGGCACCCGCGGCGTGCCGGGCATCAACCCTTTCGATCTCAAGCCCAGCCTCACCAACAGCAAGCTGTTTGCGCGCGATCGCAATGTGTGCGCCTATTGCGGCGGCCATTTTCACGAAGAAGACCTCACGCGCGAGCACATCGTGCCGTTTGCGCGCAACGGCCAGAACCACTGGATGAACGTGGTCACGGCCTGCCGCCCCTGCAACCACCGCAAGGGCCCGCGCACGCCCGAGCAGGCCCACATGCCCCTGCTGTATGCGCCCTATGTGCCCAGCCTGTGGGAAGACTTCATCCTGCGCAACCGGCGCATCCTGGTCGACCAGATGGAGTTTTTGATGGCCCATGTGCCCAAATCGTCGCGGTTGCTGGTCTGACCGGGCCGTTCCGCCCGTGGCCCATCGGGGGGCGCACCGCCTTGGCGCCACGGGGTGGGCTGTGGTCCAATAAGGGTTTTCCCTTGGTTTTTTGGCATGATTGTTCGTGAGCGTCCGTCGGGACTGCGCTTGTTTCTGGTCCTGCGCGGCTCGGTGCTGCACCGCATCCGCCTCACCTTGCTGCTCAACGTCTTGCTGGCGACCCTGGTGACGCTGGTGCACGGCAACCTGTTCACGCTCAAGATCACGCTCACCGCCATTCCTTTCACCCTGATCGGTCTGCCGCTGGCGATTTTTCTGGGATTTCGCAACACCACCGCCTACGACCGCTACTGGGAAGCCCGCAAGCTCTGGGGCGAAATCGTGCACCGCACGCGCACGCTGTCGCGCCAGTGCCAGGGCCTGATCCAGCTGCCTGCGCCGCCCAACCCCGCCCGGCGTGACGACGATGTGCGGGTGCGCATGGTGCACCGCGCCATCGCCTTCGTGCATGCGCTGCGGCTGCAGTTGCGCGACCAGCGCGATGACGCCGTGCTGCAGCGCTGGCTGACGGCGGCAGAGTTTGAAAAAGCGCGCAGCACCTCGAGCCCCGCCGACGCCATCATGCTGCACATGGGCCGCGACCTGGGCGAGTGCGTGCGCCAGGGCCAGATCGAGCCCTGCCTGGCGGCATCGGTGGATGCCACGCTGTCCTCCCTGACGGCCTCGGCCGCCTCGTGCGAGCGCATCAAGAACACCCCCGTGCCGTTTTCCTACACGCTGCTGCTGCACCGCACGGCCTACATGTACTGCTTTTTGCTGCCCTTCGGCCTGGTGGACACCACGGGGTTCATGACGCCCTTTGTGGTGGGCATCGTGGCCTACACCTTCTTCGGCCTGGACGCGCTGGGCGACGAGATCGAGGAACCCTTCGGAATGGAAAGCAACGATCTGCCGCTCGACACTTTGTGCCGGGCCATCGAGATCAATTTGCGCGAATCGCTGGGCGAAAAAGACCTGCCGCCCGCGTTGGAACCGGTGAACTTCCTGCTGACCTGAGCGACAGGCCCGCAAAGAAAAACCGCCCGAAGGCCAATGCCAGTCAGTTAAGCCCTGACTGGCATTTTCTTTGTTGGGAACTTGCTGCGAGAGCGCTTGACCTCGCGGGGG